>DASXVS010000023.1 GCA_036504095.1 Armatimonadota bacterium
CAGCGCTCGGATCTCCGGAATATGCATCAACCATTGAGGTTTGGCCGGCAACAGCAGTTTCCCCCTGCTTCTCTATGTTGGCGCACAGCTGTGTCCAAACGAGCAAAAATCGCTAACGATAATGGGTGTTATCAACCACGATCCCCTGAGCTGCCAGTTCCCTGCCCTAGTGCCGCGCTAGTTGGTGGTGGACGGGCGTAGCCCTGCTCCTCCAGCCAGGCGCGATGGGCCTGCACGCTGGCCCGCGCAAAGGCCGGCCTGCCCTGCCCGCCAAACGAAGAAGTCGTCGAGAGCCTGGGCGTACATTTTCTTCGTGGTGGGGCTGGAGACGGCGTCCAGCACCTGGGGGCGAATCGTCTCCAGGAAGACCGCCAGGCGGTCGTGGCGGCGGATCTCGTGGTCCAGCCGGCCGCCTTCGGCCAGCAATTCCTCCAGGCGGGCGATCAGTGCAGGCCGCCGGCAAATCAGCGTATTGCCGGGGCCGGGCTCGGCGCCGCAGTGGCGCAGCAGCCGCCAGGCGACGGTTTTTGAGACGCCCAGCAGTTCCTCGAGCTGGCGGCGGTCCACCCAGTCGGCGGTGGAAAGCCGGAGCGACTCCAGTGCGGCCGGAATCCGGTGGTAATAGGTGGGGTGGGTGGGTATAATCGAAGCTCCCTTGACTCTATCAGGTTAGCGACGATCGTTTCACATGATGGTTTTCTAGCATGTTATAATGGAACTTATAGCACGTTGAGAGGCTACCATGCCTTTTCCCCTCCAAATCGCCCTCTTCTGCCCCTGCGGCGCCCCCGCACCCCCAAAAGCCCCCGCTGCCCCCTCTGCCGCCAACAACAGGCCAACTCCCAACGCCGCTTCGGCGGCCTCCGGACTAACCGTTGTACATGAATGACGCCGCGCGCAGGCGACGAGGAATTCCACCAGATGCCGCACGTGAACTTCATACGCCGTCAGCAAGGATCGACAGCGAAATCGTGCCACGGCTTGCCCGTCTGCCTAGCGAGTCCTTCAACAGAGGTATGCGAAGGCTTTCATACGTCAATACTCCGCCCGTTTCTGCCTGCTGTTGCACCAGCAGGACTAAGTGACGATATAGCTAATCGCGATGACGGAGTGACCGAAGCGCCCCGAGAGCAACCAACCCCGCACCTAACAAAACGTAGGAACTAGGTTCCGGTACCGGCGAGGGGGTAGGAATATCCGCTGGGAAAAGTGGTGGGTACACCGGCGAGAGGACTGGGGAGAGATCCTGTGGTAGTATCACCGGCGGTGTCACGGGTGGCGTGACCGGAGGAATTGCGGGAGCAGTCCCTGGCGGAGTGAAGAGCAGATTCACTGCAGGAGTCTCTGGCAGTATCACGGGTGAGGCCACTGGCGGAGTCGCTGGCGGTGTCACGGAGGAGGTCCCCGAAGGAGGGACGGGTGGGGCCACTGGCGGTGCCACTGGCGGTGCCACTGGCGGAGTCGCTGGCGGTGTCACGGAGGAGGTCCCCGAAGGAGGGACGGGTGGGGCCACTGGTGGGGCCATTGGCGGAGTCACTGGTGGGACCACTGGTGGGGCCACTGGCGGGGTCCCCGAAGGAGGGACGGGTGGGGCCACTGGCGGAGTCGCTGGCGGTGTCACGGGTGATGTCATCGGAGGATGGACGGGTGGGCCTACTGGCGGAGTCACTGGTGGCTGTACCGTTCCGGGCTGCGGAGTCATGTACCCGCCGCCAATTGACGGGATAATGTACGTTGGGATCATCGTCAGTCCCTCCGGAGTCGTACCCGGAGGATTCAGCGCCAACGGAACCACCACCGACGCAAGTTCAGTTGCGATCTCGCCCCGCGGCGCGTGGAAGGTTGGATCGTCCGTTGGCGATTGTGGCAATGAAGTCAGCGGCAACTCAGGCGCATTGAATACGTCCTCCGGTGGCTCCTTCCAGCTGACCGGCGCAGAGGGGGAATTCTCCAGCCGGTTGCCGCACCGGGCGCGGATCATGCTCTTGCCGTCGGTGATCACCTTCTCACCCTGTTCCAACCGTAGCTTCTTCTTCGTGTAGTAAATGCGATCATCCTTGCGGTAGGAGACATACGCGACCTTAGGCTCAGTCAGTGTCACCAGAACCGCCTTGCGGTAGTTGAAGCCACGGTAATGCTTCGCCACCACCGGATCTCTGTCCGCGGCTTCCTGCACATCACGGGGTCCGGCGACGCCTCCCGGCACCACAGAGTAGGGATAGACCGGTCGATTCGGCAATCGCAAGCTAAAGTCACGATTCTGTTCATGCACTGAGGCGACCGCGGCGATTTGCCGTTGTGGTGACTTCGCGAATCGCTCACTCACCATGAAGACCCCAGCGATCAATCCGACAGCTGCAATCAACGCCCACAGCCCACGCTGCGGGTACCGCTTCTTTCTCGTCCTCGGTAGTATCTTGGAATTCATTTCAGGACATCGGGTAGCAGTGCGTTTGGGCAGAGAAGGCAGCAGAGAGTCCCACCACCGTAGCGATATGCGAGTAAGTCCACCCCCACCGAGAATGGATCAGGTGTCAAAGTCTCCATATCCCATCTTCCGCCGGTTGTGCTGCAATCTCAATCGCGGTAGCACTAGGACAAAAGGCACATTTCAGCATCCAAACTGTAAAGCGAGGAGAGCCCCTTGTGTGCCACTGGGGGCGACCGCCGGAAGTTCCCTACGGGGATTCACAGAAACGGTGGTTCTGAGACCAAGTCCCTCCATCTACCTCATCACATGGATGAGTTCCGTGATGATCACGATATTCAAGCCCTTCCATTTCCTCGGCTGTCTGTACCCCTTGCCGCCACCATGGTGACGAGTCAGATATCGGGAGGAACAGTCGACGCCGGACACTTGGAAATCGTCTCCGTTCACTATTTGCCAGTCGCGATAAGAATCTGGCTACAGATTGCATGAGAACTTCCGATAGATGATCAGGGACGCGCGGCCATCATGGACCTATGGCCGCATTCGTAGGGCCGTCCTTCTCCTCCTCGACGGCCCTACCAGCCCCCTGCAACTGTCCACAAGAGGCCCTTGCGGCTCATCCGTCTAGGGCCAGTACTACAGTAACCCACTCAAGTTCTCTCTCGATGACACCATCCAGTAAGTGCGTTCGCTACCGGCGAGGCTAACTGTGTCGATCATTCCTGGAAGAACGCTGCCTAAGAATTGGTGCCACATCTCCAGAAGGAGCCCCCGGTGTTACCCGAAATCTCGGGCCGTTGCTACCTGGTATGAACCGCAAGGTACTGGGCTCGCTGTTTTTGCCGTTGGATGCGCGTCAGGTGGTGCAGGACATCATCCATTTACCAACGACGATGGCGAAGCGCAAGTAGTCAAAGGCGCTGGGGACCTAACACTCGGCATCCCGTAGAATCCCGAGCGAACTTTCGTGGAGGCTTCGCCGTGTCCTACATCCGAGAGGGAGGGGACGTGATTAGCCGCCAACTAGTGTGAGGGCATTCGACGCTGAGAAATGACCCGGCGGGACGTCCAATTGAATACCGCCGGCCTCCGGGCCAAGCACAGAGAGCACACGATGCCGTCAAGCGGTAGGCAAATCCAGTCTGAAGAGACCAGAAACGTAGGTCATCGTGCCTCCCGGTCGCGTCCCGGCCCGATCAGATCGAGCACTTGCCTCCACTCACCAGGCGTGGCGAATACGCGGTAGCGATGGCTGCAACTGTAACATCGGAGGGTGTGGAACTGGAAGATCCGCAGGAGAAGATCTCTCAAATCCTTGTCCCTCGATGGCCGAGTAACAGGGGAGGCGCATTTAGGGCAAGGAAACACGGTAGGTCCTTGACCCAGAATACCACTCATTCTGGGAGATCGAGCTCGCCTGCGAGGTGCCTCGGTGCCATAGACCCTGCCGATCGCTGGCACGAATGCGGCGCTTGCGGGTTGTCTGCTAGAAGAGATTCTCCTCAAGGTAATCCTTCAAAGATAGGCACCGAATCCGCCTTTAGGCGCCAACGTCTAGCAGTAGCCAATGGGTTGCCTGACAAGCCGCCTGCTTCAGTTGGCCGTCATTCACCAATGGCTCACCCCTGACCCTCGTATTGGGTGTTCCACACTCCTCGCTTAACTTCCCGCCCCACTAAAACCCGGGCCTGAGCCCGATCGATCTCGTGTCGAGATCAACTTGACGTAGCTGGCTCCACAACCGCTACCGCAGCCAAGTATCAGAGCTGATCGAGAATGCTGACAACCAGGAAGGGGTGATCACGCCACCTGGTGGCGTGATTCCGTTCAGAGTGAGGCTAGTCGAGCTAATGGTGAGCCCTCCCTTAATCGTGAGCGAACTGGCGCTAACTGCTAGGGATTCACCGTGACGATAGCGCTCTTGGAGACTCCTCCATAGCTCGCCGTGATGGTGACCTGAGTGGTGGTCATTACGGCTCTGGTCGCAATGGCGAAATAGGTGGAGTATGTTGCGCCGCCGGCAATCGTAATCGTCGATGGCGGTATAACAACCGTTGGACTAGAGGAGATCAGCGTCACGACGGCCCCAGCCGGCGGCGCCGGGCCATCCAAGGCGACAGACGCACCGGAGGCTTTGCCTCCGGTAACGGCGGCGACCGAAGCAACCAAAGCAGCGAGGGCCGTTGGTTTTACATTTACTGTGATGGACTTGGAGACCCCGCCATAAGTGGCCGTGATTACCACCGGCGTTGCAGCAGTGACAGAGCCCGTTTTGACAATGAACGTAGGAGATACGGCAGCACCAGCGGCCACCGTCACCGTGGCCGGCGGTGTGGCGATGACCGGATTAGCGGAAGACAACGTAACCACGGCGCCTCCGGACGGTGCCGGACCATCGATGTAGATCGAGCCGCCGAGATTCTTACCTCCGGAAATGGGCGTGGCAGAGAGGTAGAGTGCCGACAATGCTGTGGGTTTTACATTCACCGTGACGGACTTGGAAACGCCGCCATAGGTGGCCTTGATCGTAACAGGCTCGCTGGTGTTCACCTGTAACGTCGGGATCGTGAAATAGCCCGAGGTCGTCGAGCCGGCCGGTACGGTCACACTTACTGGCGGAACCGCTGCGCTATCGGAGCTGGTCAGCAGGACCACTGCACCTCCGACTGGAGCCGGGCCATTCAGTGTGACCGAGACCGACTTAATCGGGTTGCCACCCGTAACGGCCGTCGTCCACGTGGATAGGGCTGTCAGTACGGTGGGTGTCACCGTAAAGATTGCCGTCTTGACGGAACCGAAGTAGGTGGCGGTAAGCGTCACTGACGTCGCTGCCGAAACTGTTGTCGTGAGAATAGTAAATGGCGCCGAAACGCGTGACCCCTCAGGAATGGTAACGCTGGCCGGGACAGTTACGGCCGGATTGGAGCTCGTCAATCGAATGATCGCACCGCCGACCGGCGCGTTGGCGCTGATGTAGATCTGATTCGAGGTACTCGATCCGCCGCCCGCCAACTGTGTTGTCGAGAGTACGATGGACGAAATGGTGAAGGGTGCGACCGTGAGGTTCGCGGTCTTCACCATGCCCGCCAAGGAAGCGGAAATTGTTACAGCGGTGTCGACAGTAACGGCCCCGGTGGTAATACTGAACGGCGCGGACTGTGAGGCTCCGGCCGGAATTGTGACGGAGGCAGGCGGTAGGGCAACTGCGGAGTTTGAGCTGCGAAGTGTGACGACTGCACCGGATGCACCGGCCGGTCCAGTGAGAATCACCTTGTTGCCTGCGATCGTCGTACCGCTGCCGAATGACGCTGCCGACAAGGTCAGCTGATAGAGTACCCCAGCGTTCGCCAACTGGAAGTTGGCCACGGTAGACGATCCATCGATGACACCAACTCCTGCCGTTGTGCTGCTGATCCCCCCAGCCAGCGAGGCGGTCGTTGAATACGTGCCTGCCGGCAGCCCGAGGGTTGTGAACTTGCCTTGGGCATCGGTAACCGCGCCGGCCGAAAACGAGCCACTATCTACCGTAATTTGCACGCCTGCCAGCGGAGTCCCCGAGTCGTTCACTACCGTCCCGGTGATCGTGCCGAGATCATGCATCAGCATCTGCACGTAGCGGCTTCCACCCGCCGCCACCGTTTGGGCGCTGAGCCTGTAGGCCGAGTGCCCCACTGCGCTGGAAAGAAGATCGTACGTTCCCGCGGTTACCGGCAACGTAAATAGTCCATTGTTGTCGGTCACCGCGCTGGCTTTCACAACCCCGGCCTGCGACGCCTGCACCACCGCTCCCGCCAGGAGTTGCCCCCCGGCTGTGACAGACCCGGTGAAGGCGCCGGTGGGTACACCGAGCCTCACTCGCAGGGAGCTATCGGCGCCGGCAGGAATCACAACATTGTAACTCCAGGTCGGGTTCACACCATCGCTGACTGTCAGCGTCGTAGCGCCAACGGGCATGTTGCCGAAGCGGAAAAGGCCCGTGGCCGGAGTGGTAATGAGAACGCCGCCCATCCGAACCTGAGCGCCGTTCACCGGCGTACCGGAAGCGTTAATCACCTGGCCCGCCAGGCCACCGGTGGTAGTGGCCCGCATCTCACCACTGAGGCTGTGGAGTGCGTTCACACGGCCATAGCCGTAGTACTGATCCCAGGCGCCGGTGGTACTCTTGGATTCGGCGGATTGCTCGATCCGCTGCGCCACTGCGTCGGACGCCAGATCCGTGGTGGTGGCGGCAATGAGGCCCGCCACGGCGGAAACCATAGGAGTGGCCATCGATGTCCCGCTCATGTTCACGTAGGTATTGCCGGGGTAAGTGGAGAGAATATTGACACCGGGCGCCATCACATCCAGCCCGAAGCCGAAGTTGGAAAACGACGCCTTGGCGTCTGACGAATCAGTCGCCCCCACTCCCAGCACGTAATTCGCACCGGCCGGATAGAAGAGCGTGCTGCTGTTTGAATTGCCGGCGGCGGCGATCACGAGCACGTTTTTCGACCAGGCATAGTCCACCGCATCCTGTAAGAGTTGCGAGTAGCCCGCGCCGCCCAGGCTCATGGAGATGATCCGGGCACCAGCGTCGGCGGCTCTGGTGATCCCACTGGCGATGTCAAAATCGGAGCCGTATCCCGTCTTATCCATCACCTTGTAGATCATCAACTGGGCCGGGAAGCCCAACGATGCGATGCCCTTTCCGTTGTTGGTGGCCGCAGCCAGAATGCCGGCAACATGGGTACCGTGGCCATGGTCATCCTGCCACAAGCAGGCTGGGCTGGTAATGGTGGTCGGCACAATCGCCGTGCTCAGGGCGGCAGCAAACTGGCTACCGCCGGAAGTAGCGGTCGTTCCGCCAACGACGTCCACGAAATCAGGATGGGTGCAATCGGCGCCGGTATCGAGAATTGCGACGCGTACACGGTTGGCCATCGGCACAAAGTCAGTCAGACGGCCTGGCAACAGGCTCCACGCGGCGGCGGCCTGCGTTTTGCCGAGCCACCATTGTGAGGCAAAAGAGGCATCGTTGGGGGTGAGGCCGGTGGACGTGCGAATCCGATGTGGCTCCACATATTCGATCTCCGGATGATTGGCAAGAATGGTAGACACCGTTTGCCGCAAGGCTGCCGGCACGCGAATCACCTGGATCGGCATCGTGGTGGAACTGGCTACGCTCGTTGCCGTGATGTTCAGCGACCCGAGCACGCCCGCCAGTGTGGCGCCAGGCTTCAATCGAATCACGATCTCATCCGGAATCACGATTTCCCCGGGGCCTTCCTTGATCTCCTGGCCAGCCCAGGCGGAAGCCAACGTCATGATGAGAGCAACGTAAAATAGTGCGGTCCTCATATTTTTACTTTCCCTTCGTACAGAACTCCGAGGGACAATACCTTGCGCCACCGTCAGTGGAACAAGTAGTTTCATTCACAAACAGCCATTGGCAGCGTATCCATGTCGCTTCCTTCCAACTGTTTGCTCCGTCCCACAGAGATTCTGTACACTGGCTCGATCGTCAGATCGAAACCGTGAGAGGAGAGCACTAAGGGGACTATGCCAAAGAAACGCGGAATAGGCCCTAGTGGTAAATCAGGAGATGAATTAAGGTTGGGGCGGTAAGTACTACCGGGTTAGCGTCACCGTACATATACCGCCTTGAGTCGGGCCGCTGCCGGTGTGCGCGCAATTCCATGCACATACACTCTGCCTAACCCCTGCTGCTTGCATTGAAAGTGCACCCTGTCGATCCATGGATCCCAAGAGAGCCTACACTCACTTAGCAATTATAGGGCCATTCCGCACAGTAGGTGTCCGTCCAGAGAGGCCGCCGGGACTCGGGCCGCTAGGGAAGGCTGCCGGGCAAAGGCTGAGCGTCCTGCCCGATGCAGTCACGGATCTTCTCGAAGTCATTCTGCGGGGCGTAAATCAGGCGCCCACGGCTTCCAGAAACTCGTTGGCTCCGGCAAAGTCGATGTGGAGGCTGAACCGGGTCAGCAGGACATTGGCGGGCTAGGACTGGAATTGGCGGCTGAGCATCTCCATGGCCCGTTCGTCCTTGGCGACATCGGTGATGTTCGCCAAGACCTGCGGGCGGATGCGCTCAAGAAACCCCGCCAGCCGGTCATGGCGCCGGATCTCACGGTCCAGCGGTCCGCCCTCCCGCCGGAGTTCTTCGAGCCGGTCAATCAGCGCCGCACGGCCGCAAACCAGAGCGCCGCCGGGCCCTACCTCGCCGCCACAGTGCCGCAGCACGCGCCACGATTTTGGAGACGTCGAGCAGCTCTTCCAACTGGCGGCGATCGATCCATTGGCGCGTGGATTGGCGCAGTGCGTCCAGCGCGGCGGGAATCCGGTGTCCGTAGGTGGGGCTGGCTGGCATGGGCAACTCGATCTTTCCCGGCAGATGTTTCAATGTTTAGACATCTGAACAGCTAGACAACCGAGCCCTGCGGCACGGGCTGTGGCAGGGCCGACTGGGATAAACAGCTAGCCATCTACCTGTTTAGCCAGCCAGCCATCCAGCAGCTCTGCCACCAGATCGCTCAGTTCCCTGCCCTGGCTCACCAGACGGCTCTTGGCCCGCAGATGCATGTCGCGCGGTATGTAGGTGGTGAACTTGACATAGCGCGGATCGCGGCTTTTGGCCAGGCCGGTTAGCGGAACATCTGGCTGTTTCTCTATTTGGCTGTCTGACTGTTTAACCATCTGAACATCCGGCACCACTTTGGCTAGCCGCGCGATCCGCAATGCGTCAAACGGGCTCACCCTCGCTTCGTCAACCCTTTTGCCCATACAGAGCCTCCACTTCCTCGGCCACGGCTTCATAATCGCGCCAGGCCAACCCGGCGGAGTCGCTATTGCGCACGCAATCCACCGTGCCGCCCTCCAGCGCCGCCCGCTGAAACGCTACGGTGCGCCGGATGTCCCTCTCAAACAGCGGCAACCCGGCGTTGATCAGCGTCTGGCGGGCGTTATCCCCGTCCGGCATGGGCCGCGGCGGAACCACGGTCAGCAGGATTCGGTAGCGGTCACTGCCCAGGGTTTGCAGCGCCTCAATCGTCAGCAACAGCGCGTCGAGCGCGAATGGGTCCGGCGTGCAAGGTAGAATCAGCAGGTCGCATCCGCTGGCCAAGGCCTGCAAATCGGCCGGATCGGGCCTCGCCTTGGTATCGATGATCAAATGCTCCGCTTTGCGCGCATAGATCGCAATCTGCGATTCCGGCGCCACTTCAAATTCCGGCTTGCCCCGCGCCGCCCACGAGGTTGAGCTGCGATTTGGATCCCCGTCAATCAATACGGTCGGCGCCTGACGGGCAAAGTAGGCGGCAAGATGAATGGCGGTGGTCGTCTTGCCGACTCCGCCCTTGAACGAGGCAACAGTGAGAATCATGTCTGGGGCGCTCTCATACTCACCAGAATACGCGCCAACTGTTCACCTGTCCAGATGTTTACCCGTCTACCTGTCCAGTTGTCTGGCTGTTTAAACGGCTGCCTGTTTAACTGCCTGCCCGTTTAACTGGCTGGTGACTCACCGTTTTGCCCGCCAACCGGAGCCGCTCACGGAGCGTCGGCCACAACTCCGCTCAGCCGCCCGGCGGCCCACGCCTCGTTCACATCCTTGTAGCCGCCGTATGTCTCGGGCGGCAAAAAGCCCACCCGCTTGCCGCGCAACCGCGCCGCCCTGGCCAGCGCGTGCCAGGCCGTCTGGCCGGCCGGATCGGCATCGAGCGCAAACACTATCTCCTTCACCTCGTGGGCCCAAGTCCAGCGCCACCCATGCACCCCGAAGATAGCCACCACGCGCCCCACGCCGGCGGCGCGCAGGCTGAGCGCATCAAAAGGACCTTCACAGACATGCAGCGGCTGATCCAAACCGCCCGCCAGGCCGGCGCCCAGAAAGTAACCCTTCGCCCCGGCCAGATGATCGTGACGAAACGCTTTCGGCACATCATCCCCCACGGCGCGCCCGTACAAATTGACCAGCCGCCCTTCCGGGGTGGTGTGCGGAAACACGAGCCGGCCTCCACGCCAGTCCCGCAGCGGCCGCCCGCGCTCGTCGCGGTGCGCCCATTCGCCGGGGCCGGCGTAGCCCAACCCGCAGCGCTGCGCCACCGCCAGCGGAATCCCGCGGCTTTGCAGATACGCTTCACCCGCGCTGCCCGGCAGCATCTCGCGGTAAGCCGCCATCCAATCCTCAAGAACTTCGGTATCCGGAGTAAACTCCGGTTCCGGCGGTGGCAGGAGAACACCACCGCGGGGCGCCGCGCTGGAAGAGAATCTGCCGCGGGGCAGGGAAGCGGCCTCCTGCTTCCTTTGGGCCGTCCACTCTTCCCGCGCCGCTTCAGTAAAGCCCCATACTCCGCACGCAAAGCAGAAGAAGCGCCCTGAGACGGCATCCACACGCAAACTCCGCTGAGTATCGGATTGATGAAACGGGCAGAACGCCCGCAGCACCCGGCCGCCCTCCCCGCGCATCGGCTTGGCGGCGGACAGTTCGGCCGCCGACAGAGTTTCACCGCGCACTGGTCAGCGGAACCTCTTCGCGAAATACGCCCGTATCCGGGCGAAAGATCAGAGGCACCGTCCCCGTTCCGCCAAAGCGGTTTTTCACCACCACCAAATCAATCGCCCGGGCGGGATCGGTGGCCGTGCGCTCCCGCGCCTGGGTCAGGAACAGCACGGAATCGGCAGCATACTCCAGATCACCCGATTCCTTCAGTGAATCGAGCTGGGCGCTGCCGCCGCGCCCGTAATCGCCGACGCTGCGATTCTGCGACGAGATTGCGATGACAGGCGATTGCAGGCGGCTGGACATTTCCCGCAGCTCCCCTGCCATCGCCGAAACGTTGTGCCGCAACTGCTCGTAGCCCTTGCCGTGTGCGGCCCTTTGCAGATAGTCGAAGACAATCAACACCTGCTCGGAGCCGGCCCGCTCGCGCGCCTGCAATGCCTTGCCGCGCACCTGCGACACCGTCGTTTGCGACGTGCCTTCCATCAACGACACCAGGCTCAACGGCTCGCGCAGCGCCGCTGCGGCCTCCTCCAACAACGTGAGATCGGCAAAGCCGCGCTCCACCTGCGACGGCGACAGCCCGGCCCGGCTGCATGCCATCTTCAAAACCAGGCTTTGAGGCGAATTCTCATAGGTCACATACACCACCGGCACATGACACGCGGCGGCGTGCAGAGCCCACTGCGTGCAAATAGTGGTCTTGCCCACGCCCGGCCCGGCGGCCAGCACGTGCAACCCTTCGTTGAAGCCGTTGAGGATCTGATCCAGCCGTCCCAGGCCCGTCGCGATGCCGCTGCACGGCTTTCCCGTGGCTTTGCGGCGCGCCAGACGCCGGCGGGCCAGCGCCAGTGCGCCATCCAACAGGCCGCATCCCGAAACAGCAGTGCCCGCATCGGTTTCGCGCACCCGGCAGCGCACGGCGGCGGCCTCTTCCTCCAGCAGCGCGGCCACTGCCGCAGCCGGACGGGTCTCATCAAAGAGCGCGTCGGCCAGACGCTCCTGCAATCCGGCCAGGAGCCGACGCTGGTACAGATCGGCCAGACGCACCGCATCGGCTCGCGGGTCTGTACTGGGCTCCACGGACGGGCCCACGGGTGTGGTTCCAGCGCTCACCGCATCCCGCAACTCCGCCCATACGGCGGATTCCACACAAAAACTCCCTTCGGGCAGTAAATCCTGTAATTGCCAATAGAGATTCAAGTCGCCGGCAATGGCAGCCAGCAGTCTCTGTTCCGTCCCCGGGTCGAGAAACTCTGATTCGAGGCTATACGTACGCATGACGCCTTGGGTAGTATAGGGCACAGCTGCGCGGCCCCTGGGCCGGTGCAGCGTGTGTTAATACTGGTTAAAACTAGTTAGAGTTGTGATAACTCCGTATTGTATTGATTCAAAAAGTCTTACATCAACACTTGCGCCGGGATAACGTCTACATAGCGCCGTCATGGCGTCTACTTAGCGCCAACATAGCGTCCCGGTTATCACAACTGTCTGAGGGCTGTTCTGTTCCATCTTCCAGGAGAAAAAATAACAGTGCCATCGTGGAATGAAACCACCTCCGGAGGGTATGCTGACAACGTGTCGTCTCAGGCTCCGTTGGAATCCGTGGCCGCATCGCCCGCGCAGATTGCCGTGGTGGGGTTGGGTTACGTCGGCTGCGTGAGCGCGGCGTGTCTGGCGCAGCTTGGCCACGATGTCACCGGTGTGGACCGGGACGAATACAAGGTGCAGGCCGTTAATCAAGGCAAGGCGCCTTTCTGTGAACCAGGCCTGCCGGAGATGCTGGCGGCGGCGCGGCTGGCCGGTCGGCTTCGCGCCACGACGAACATGGCGGAGGCTCTGGCCGGCGCCGACGTGGTGTTCCTCTGCGTCGGCACGCCATCGGAACCCAACGGGAACATGAGCGTGGAGCAGCTGCGCCGCGTCTCTTTGAAGATCGCGCCGCTGCTCGACGGGCGCGCAAAGCCGCTGATTGTGGCGGTCCGCAGCACGGCTTATCCGGGCACATGCGAGGATGTGGTCCTCGAAAGCCTGCGCCGCCACCCGATGGTGACGGTGGTGGCCAATCCGGAGTTTCTGCGCGAGGGTTCGGCCGTACGGGATTCGCTGGAGCCGGCGCTGCTGGTGGTGGGCAGTGACAATGAGGCGGTGGCCCGCCGCGTGGCCGGTCTTTACGCCGGCCTGCCGGTGGAGCCGTGCCTCACCTCACTGCGCACGGCCGAACTGATTAAATACGCCTGCAACGCTTTTCACGCCGTCAAGATCAGCTTCGCCAACGAGATCGGGGCCCTTGCCGGCGCTCTTGGCATCGATGGCGAGGAGGTGATGGCGACGCTGGCGAAGGACACCAAGCTGAACGCCTCGGCCGCCTATCTGCGCCCCGGCTTCGCGTTTGGCGGCTCGTGTTTGCCCAAGGATCTACGCGCCCTCAACTACCGGGCCCGGCGCCTGGATCTCCAATTGCCGGTGCTGGAATCCGTACTATCGAGCAACGAGGCGCACCTGGCGCGGGCCATCCGGCATACTCTGAATCTGCCCGGGGAACGGATCGGCGTCTACGGTTTGGCCTATAAGGAAAACACGGATGATCTGCGGGAGAGCCCGGTCATTCCGCTGTTGGAGCAATTGCTGGCTGCCGGCCGCGTATGGCGTGTGTATGACGCCCATGTCCGGCTCGATGCCATCTTCGGCGCCAATCTCAACTTTCTGCTCACCGCGCTGCCGCGCATCGGACAGCAGATGGCGGCCAGCGTGGCCGAGCTCGTAGGCTGGGCCGATGAGATCGTGCTGACGCAGCAGCCCACGCCCGAGGACGAAGCTCTGATTCAGGCTTGCGGCAGACCCGTGCTCCGCCTGTACCGTACCGCGCACGCTCCAGACACTCGCCGCGCCGGGCTCTGAAGATAGACTGAAGACTAGCAATGCCTCTCACCGAGCCCGCCCTATCCCGCCGCCAGCGAGTCCTTTTCATCTTTGGCACACGGCCGGAGGCGATCAAGCTGTGTCCCATCGTGCTGCACATGCAGACCCGGCCGGATGAGTTTGACGTGAAGGTCTGCGTCACCGCGCAGCACCGGGAGATGCTGGATCAGGTGCTGGCCGTGTTCCAGGTCCAGCCGGATCACGATCTAAACGTGATGCGTCCCAACCAGACGCTTTCGCAATCGACGGCGCGCATCATCGCCGCGCTGGAGCCGGTCCTGCTGGAAGAAAAGCCGGATCTGGTGATTGTACAGGGCGATACCACCACTACGTTTTGCGGCGCGCTGGCGGCCTTCTATCAGCGCATCGCGGTTGGTCATGTGGAGGCCGGGCTGCGCACGGGCGATCTCTGGCAGCCGTTTCCCGAAGAGCTCAACCGCGTGCTGACGACTCGCCTGACCAAACTGCACTTTGCGCCCACCTCCGCCTCGGCCGCCAACCTGCGCGCCGACGGAGTGGATGATGCCGCCATCTTCATCACAGGCAACTCCGGCATCGACGCCGTGTTGTACGTGCGGGACAAGCTCCAGGCCGGCGGGCTGGCCGGATTTCAAGGTGTAGCGCTAGAGCCCGGCCGCAAACTGATTGTCGTCACCGCTCACCGCCGCGAGAACTTCGGCGACGGCCTCACGCGGCTCTACCGGGCGATCGGGCAGTTGGCCACGCGTCCCGATGTGCAGATCATCTACCCCGTTCACCCCAATCCGAACGTGCGCCAACCGGCGGAAGCGCTGCTCGTCGGGCTGCCGAATGTGCACCTGATCGCTCCGCTGGACTACGTGCCGTTTGTGGATCTCATGCAGCGCGCCTATCTGTTGCTCACCGATTCCGGTGGCGTGCAGGAAGAGGCGCCCTCCCTCGGCAAGCCGGTGCTGGTGCTGCGTGAAAAGACCGAACGGCCGGAAGCTGTGGAGACAGGCACGGTGCGGCTGGTGGGCACCGATGGAGAGAAGATCCTGGCCGAGGCTGGAGCTCTGCTGGACGATGCCGCGCAATACCAGCGCATGTCCATGATGCACAATCCCTACGGGGACGGGCAGGCCAGCCGGCGCATTGCGGACGTGATCGCCAACGGAGAGTTTCTAGATTGAGAGTATTGGTAACCGGTGGCGCCGGATTCATTGGTTCGCACGTCAGCGCCCGGCTTCTGCGGGATGGTCATGCGGTAGCTGTGCTGGATGATCTGAACGATTACTACCCGCCTGCGCAGAAGCTGCGCAATCTTGAGGATGCCCGCCAGGCTGGCGAGTTGGAGTTTGAGCAGGGCGATATCTGTGATGTGGCGGCGGTGGAGCGGCTGATGAGCCGTTTCCAGCCCGACGCCGTCATTCATCTGGCGGCCCGGGCGGGGGTGCGGCCCTCGCTGGAAGCGCCGCTGCTGTATCAGCGGGTGAATTGCGAGGGGACGACGGTGCTGCTGGAGTGTGCGCGGCGGCGCGGGATCCAGCGTTTTGTGTTCGCGTCGTCCAGTTCGGTGTATGGCGCCACTACCCAAGTGCCGTTCCGCGAGGACGACGCCCAGTTGCGGCCCATCTCCCCCTACGCCGCGACGAAGATCGCGGGCGAGGCCATCTGCCACGCCTACTCGCATCTTTACGGGATGCGGATCGCCTGCCTGCGCCTGTTCACCGTCTACGGGCCGCGCCAGCGCCCGGATCTGGCCATTCGGAAGTTCATCGGGCAGATCCGCGCCGGCCAGCCCATCCAGATGTTCGGCGACGGCCAGACCGGGCGGGACTACACCTACATCGATGACATCGTCAGCGGCGTTCTGAGCGCTCTGGCTTTGGAGCGCCCCTACGAGGTGTTCAACCTGGGCAACTCTCATCTGGTGCTGCTGCGCGACATGATCGCCACCGTGGAGCGCGCCGTGGGCCGGGCGGCGGTGATCCAGCAAATGGCGGTGCAACCCGGCGACGTGGCGGTCACTTTTGCGTCCATAGACAAGGCGCAAGCGATGCTGGGGTATCATCCGCTGACCACTTTTGAGGACGGAGTCCAGCGGACCGTGGAGTGGATGGCCGCGCTGTAGGACAGCTACTCTATCACACGCACGCAAGCGTTTTTATCACAGAAATTTTCAAGTTGTTGAAAACAAATGAGATGTTTTCTTGATTGCGACGTGATCGCGTCCCGATTATCACTGGAAGCCGGTTTGTAACGGTTCTAAGCCTCTGATTCGCGGTTAGTTACCGGGTTCCAGGTCGCGCATCCACTCCTGGAGCCGCTGATGAATGGCCTTAGACGGCTGGCGGGCGCCCTTTTCCAGCATGGAGTAGTAGCTCTGGGCGATGCCAAGCTGTTCGGCTGCCTGGGTTTGCGAGAGACCGAGCTGATTGCGGCGGGTTTGGAGCCGCTCAGACCAGGCGGTGTCGGAGGCGAGGGGCAGGGCAGTGGCGGCCTGCGGAGTGGGTGACAGAATGCTCATGTACGCCTGGCGGATTGTCTCCGGCGGCATGATCAGAACGGTCCAGTTGGGGAGGTGTTCGGCCCAGCCGCGCTGGCCGGCGATGTCCTCGTTGTAATCGTCCCACTGCCAGCTTTCGATGATGTGATCGTTGGCGAGGGTGTCGAGGGCCTTCTCCATGCGCTCGCGGGTGCGGCTGGGATGGTCGCTATCGATCTCGTAGCCGCAGGCCTCCAGGAGGGTGCGGACCTTGAACGGACGCCTGTAGGAGCCCTGGGCGGCCTGTACGCGCCATTGCCAGCTCAGATAGCGGGCGAGGCGTTTTTCAATGTCCTGGCGGTAGGGGTCATATTCCACGGCGCGGGCCGAGAGCAGGGCGGTCTGCCGGCCGGGGCCGAAGAGAAACTGGCCGAAGACGGCGCCGGGGCGGAAGAGAAAGTGCTGCAGCTCGAAGTTGGAGCCGTCAAAGCGCCGTTCGCCGCTGACGTCGGTGATGACGAAGGCGCGGCTCTGCACTTCATGGAACGTCCGGCGGCGGCGGCCTCCGGGGCCGCTGGCCTGGTAGCTTTCCACGCGGCTCATGTTGATCCACAGGCTGGAGAGGCGGTGGAGGGCCTGATAGAGCTGCTGGCGCTGCTCGGTGCGGTAGCCACTGGGGCGGCCGCCGGCGCCGGTCTTGGGTTTCAAGGCGCGCATTTCCAGGAGCTGATCCACGTCGGCGGTGCCGGGGTCGTTGGGTGTGCGGGCCTGTTTCAGCCACAGGTCGCTCAGCATGTCCAGCACGTCGGCGTCGGCGTCGCTCAGCTCCAGGCGCTGCTGCCACATGCGGCCAATCATCTCCTCCTGCATCTCGGGCGGCAGGAATGCCTGATTGTCGTACTCCACCGGAATCAGTTGGGCCTGCCCCTTGGCGGCGCCCTTGTTGAGTTGCGCGGTGGGCCAGGGCGAATCCGGATTCTTCTCAAACAGATTCAGGGCGAGCGCTTCGCGCAGGGCCTGGTAGTGGCCGGCGCTCATGACGGAGAGGTATTTTTCGCGGAGATCCACCTTGAGGCGGCGCGCCGGGATGGTGGTGCCGTGCTTGATCTCGGACTGGAGCAGTTCATTCTCGACAGGCAGGCCGAGCTCCTCCAGCAGGAACCAGGCGATGGTATGGGAGTGGAGGTGGAGAAGCACCGGGGTCAGTCGGGCAAAGACGCTCTCGTCTCGCCACATGCCGCCGCATTCGGTGATGACGGCTTCGGCGAGGCGGTCCGGCCCGGCGGCGGTGAGATACTCGGCCAAAATCCAGCCGGCCAATATGCCTTGCATCTCCTGGGCGAGCCGCTGGAGGTAGGCGGGTCTTTGGGTGGCGGCGGCCACGGCGTCGTTGCCGGCCTCGTAGATCAGCGGCGCGGCGCGGCGGGAGGCGATGCCGAGCAGTAGTTGCAGATTGCCGTGCAGATACATCTGCAGGCGGCGGGAGAGCAGGGAATCGCCGGTCGGGATGGCAGCCAGCAGGCGTTGGGCTTCGGCCTGGCGATGCGCGGGCGGGGCGGGGTACTGATCCGGCAACAGGAACACGCGGGCCGGCTCGCCGCTGAGCAGGGCGTGGTAGGCGCGGGGCAGCGCCGGCGGCTTTCCTGTTTTGTTGGCGTGACGGGACAAGGTTTCCCTATTTTATGAAGAATCCGGCGATGGTGTCGCAAACATATTCGATATCGCCGTCCAGCAGTCCGGAATGGATGGGCAGGGCGAGCACTTCCCGGCAGGCGCGCTCGCTCTCCGGCAGGGCGCCTTCGGCGTAACCGAGATCCAGATAGCAGGGCTGGCGGTGGAGCGCGATGGGGTAGTAGATCTCCGAGCCGATGCCGGCGGCGGCCAGGTGCGCTTTTAACTCGTCGCGGCGCGGCGTGCGGATCACGAACTGGTTCCAGACGTGGGCCGTCTGCCAGGGTGCGGCCATCGGCACGGTGATGGGCAGACCGGCGGGCGTGAGCAACTCCTGATAACGGGCCGCGTTGCGCTGCCGGGCGGCGGTCCATTCGTTCAAATGACGCAGCTTGACGCGCAGGATCGCGGCCTGCAGCGTGTCCAGCCGCGAGTTGAAGCCGATCCATTCGTGCTTGTACTTCTCGCGGGAGCCGTGGACGCGCAGGGCGGAGAGCAGCTCTGCTTTCCCCTCGTCCGTGGTGGTGACCATGCCCGCATCGCCGAAGGCGCCCAGGTTTTTACTCGGGAAGAAGCTCAAGGTTGCCATCTGGCCCAGGCCGAAGCAGGGCCGGTTGTTGTAGGTGGCGCCGATGGATTGCGCGCCATCCTCGATCACGGTCCAGCCATGTCGCGCAGCGATCGCGAGAATCGGATCCATGTCGGCCGCGCCGCCGAACAGGTGGACGGGAATCACTGCTTTGATGCGCGGATGCTGCCGGGCGGCCTCGTCGAGTGCCGCCGGATCGAGATTGAATGTCAACGGATCGATGTCGCGGAAGACTGGCGTGGCGCCGGTGCGCGAGACCGCACCGGCGGTGGCGAAGAAGGTGAAAGCCGGTACGGCGACCTCGTCGCCCGGGCCCACTCCTGCGGCCATCAGCGCCAATAGCAAAGCGTCGCTGCCGTTGGCGCAGCCGATGGCGTGGGGCACGCCCAGAAAGGCGGCCATCTCCTGCTCAAACTTCTTATTGTCCGGGCCGAGGATGAAGTACTGCGATTGGAAGACGTTGGCAATGGCGGCTTCAATCTCAGTGCGAATCGGCTCGTTCTGGGGCCGCAAATCCAGCAGCGGCACCGTGCGGGTGTTCTGGGAAGGCATGAAACTCCTTCAAACTAACATAGGCCACAGCCGGCTGGGTTTGTGAGCATTAGCTACAAGAGTTGATACTGTTTGCCTTTGATTCTCGCGGGTTGGGTTCGTAGAAGTGAAACGTCCTTCGCTGGGATCTGGGGTGATGTCAAATCTCAGGACGAGCTGGTTCGGATCTGCTACCCGGTTCGTGACTAGATGTCTCACTTCTGCTGGTCACTCGGGTGGCACCACAATTAGTACCAGTACTATCACTGCGAATTCTGCCTTGACTTACCTTTTCCGGGGGGGTAACATTTTATCATTAACCGAGAGGTATGCCCGGTCGGGCGGATCGGCTTGGAAGACGCGAGACCACGAGCGCGAGTTGCGCTGACGGCGCACCGGCATTGCAAACCGTATGCTGGAACAGCTTAGAAATCAATCGGAGGAGTTGAAGAATGCGTAAATTTGCCTTTTGCCTGGTACTCAGTGTGACCAGTACGGTGGTCAGTGCGGCCAGCCTGACTTTAGACCCCGTGACCGTTGTCCACCAATATCAACAGACCTCGAACAGACCATGTGTCATTGGTGATCCATCCTGTCACAATCCTGCAGGTTTTGATTTGACCATCCTTCCGGTCGGGGGGCAGGTGTCGTCCTACAATGCGTTCTCCCCTATTTATACCGTGGCGCAAGTTCAGAGCATCGTCGGAAATACCTTCATGGTGGGCGTTGACATCAATCAGGCTACGGGGCAGGGACCTCAGTCGCTCAGCCTGTTCACGATGTTGATTAACGGCGTTGTCGTCGATACCTACACGGGGGCGCCGACCTCAGTTCCACCTACGGTTGGCGGAGGCAACGGGAACGGCTATGCTGATTACCTCGTACATGGATTTACCAGCCTTGCGGGCCTTGCCGCAACCGACACAGTGCAGTTTCACGCAACCATGCCGGTGATCAATGACGGCAGGGAAGAGTTCTTCCTTCTTGCCAGCACTGCCCCCCCTTCCACCGTTCCTGAGCCGGCTACTTACGCCCTCCTGGGTGGTGGATTAGCGGCTCTCGGCGTTCTTCGGTCACGTCGTCGCGTTTAGCTGTTATCCCGTGCCGCCACCCTCTTCAGGGTGGCCCATACTGAGCTGGTGCGGACTCCCCTCAGGGAATCCGCGCCAGCTCTTCGGCGTTATGGCGGATAGGTTGTGTCCTCCACTGTCGACCTACCGTGAAGGGAGCATTTGTCCATTTGCACCATGCCATAGCGGCCAAATCAGGTTACTTGCTCCGGGAGGCTGCCAGCCGTACCTGTGTGGTGGCGCTACTCGGAAGGCCTAGTAGCCGCTGGTCTGGTCCACATTTGAAACCGGCCGGTTGATGCTGCATCCCGCTCCGAAGCCACGGTTGATGACTCTGCGTCCGTAGACCCCTTGGACGGTGAAATGGTAGCTGATCGCGACGGCAGCCAGCACATCCAGCGAATGCTCCGCATCGGAGCCATCCCTCGTCTTTGTCGTCCCGTCGATGTTCACCAGGCGGTCTGGATCTTAGGTGTCCCCTGAGAGTCCGGATGCGGAGTGCAGCGGGGACTACATTCGAGTAGCGGTCGTCCAGCCGCGAGTTAATAGACCCCGGCCGCTTGGGTTCGGCGATCCCGGCAGCGTGCCATCCCGGCGCCAGCCGGGCTGAGCCGGACGGAGGCCCAGGCCCGCAAATGCTAAACTGCAAGGAACGAAGAGCCCTTTCCGCCCCGGGATCTGCACTTCTTACCCAATTGATCATGCCGATAGAGCACTGGTTTTCACGCCGGACATTTGCCGGTCTGCTCCTTGGTCTGGCAGCGGCATGTGGCTGGCGCCGGGCGCCCGTCCCCGCTCCGGCCACCTCGAATCTCTCCTATGGACCCAGCCCCTCCCAGCGCTTTGACGTGTACTCGGCACCAGCCTTGTCTGGAAGCCTGGCGCCGCTCGTTGTGCTGATCCACGGAGGAGGCTGGGAGAGCGGCTCGCGTGCCGAAGTCGCGAAGTTCATCCCGTATTTCACGGAGCGCCGCTGGGTGGTCGCAAACATCGGCTACCGGCTCACGCCGGAAGCGGTGGCGCCGGCCGCAGCAGAGGACGTTCGCAACGCGATCGCGTCCGTCTGCGCCCGCGCCGCGTACGGTGCAGGTGACCAGCGGTGGCACGGCTCTCGGTTTTCAGGCCGTCTCCGCGGCTGCTTGGCTGTCGGTCAGCCCGGCTAGCGGTAGCACGCCAGCCCCTCTGGCTGTCTCGGTGAATCCAGTCGGCCTACAACCGGGCGTCTATCAGGGGGCGATTACGCTCACCGGCGCCGGCACTCCGGGCAGCTCGACGACCGTCAATGTCACCCTTACCGTGTCGGCACCGGTGGTTGTGAACTTCACGGCCTCTCCCTCCGCACTCTATTTGTCGTACACGCTGGGAGCACTATGCCGGCGCCGGTACAGTTGCGCATCGTGTCTTCGCCCACCGGGGCAGGGTTCAGCGCCACAACCAGCGCGCCCTGGCTGCTGGTGACGCCGTCGTCCGGGACCGCCACGGCGTACGTGACTGTTTCAGTTGTGCCGGGTATCCTCACAGCGGGCACGAGTCTAGCCAATGTCGTCATTGTCGGCACTGGCGGCGGGCAGTTGACGGTGCCTGTTTAGGTGAAAGTCACGGCGCAGCCGGACTTCATTCTGAAGACGAAGTCCTTGAGTTTCAGTTACACGATCGGAGACGCGACGCCGGTGGGCCAGTCGCTGTCGATTGCTTCGACATCGGTCCAGTTCAACTGGACCGGCAGCACCAATGCTCCGTGACTGCGTCTATCGGCCAGCTCGGGCGCGACTCCGTCGTCGGTGGTGGTGACGGCCGATCCTTCTGGCTTGAGTGCCGGCGTATACAATGGCGCTGTGACGCTGGCATCGCCGTCGACGGTGAGCGGTACAGCCGTGGTGCCGGTGGCATTGACGGTGGTGAGCGTCGCCACTGCCAATCCGGCGACTTTCTACACATCGCCGGCTGGGCTGTATCTGAACTACACGGTGGGCGGCGTGGCGCCGGCGCCGGTGGTGGTGCGGATCACGGCTGACAAGGCGGGAGCGACGTTCACGGTGGGAACGGCGGCAGGGTGGCTCCAGGTGATGCCGGGCAGCGGAGCGGTGACGTCGACGATTACAATTACAGCCTAGCCGGGGCTGCTGACGCCAGGCACGCATCTGGCGGACGTGGTGGTGACGGGAACGGGGGAGGTACGCGAACCATTCCGGTATCGCTGAAAGTCGCGGCGCAGCCGTCGATCACAGTGAACCCGAAGTCGCTGGCCTTCAGCGCCGTCGCGGGAACGATGCCGGCGGGCAAGAGCCTGGGGGTGGGTTCGACAACGGTGGCATTCAACTACAGCTTGAGCGTGAATGCGCCGCGGTTGAAGCTGTCCACGACTTCAGGCGTGGCGTGGGGTACGGCTGTGGTTTCGGCGGACACGACGGGGTTGGCGCCGGGCACCTACAGCGCGGCGGTGACGGTCACCGCGCCCACTACCGGGAACGGAACCGTGACGGTTCCTGTGACACTCACCGTGCCACCTTAGCCCCAATACTGTGCACCTAACAATCAACTCCGGACCGACTACCTAACTCGACGAGCCGATGAATCCTGGGCAACTTTGCGCGGCTGCGCTAGACTCAATTCACATGAAACCAGCACGGCGCATCTTTCATGATGTGTCCTCTGGCAACTGCATCACTGCCACAATATGGCTGAGTGGAATCATATGCAAGCGGCGAAATTGATCTGTGTGGGCGGAGCCCGGCCCAACTTCATGAAACTGGCTCCCCTGGTGCGTCTCCTGCGCGGCGATGATCGCTTCCAGACGCTCCTCGTCAACACTGGGCAGCACTACGACGATCAGATGTCGGGTCAGTTCTTTCGCGACCTCGGCATGCCTGAGCCTGACTATCAGATGGAGGTGGGATCGGGCTCACACGCGGTGCAAACCGGCGAAATCATGAAGCGATTCGAGACGATCGTGCAGAACGAGCAACCGCGCGCTGTGCTGGTGGTTGGCGATGTGAATTCCACCATCGCCTGCGCGCTCGTGGCGGCAAAACTCCATGTACCTGTCGTACACGTGGAGGCAGGCTTGCGCAGCTTTGACAGGTCTATGCCGGAAGAGATCAACCGGTTAGTCACCGACGTGCTGAGCGATCTGTTCCTGGTCACCGAAGAGAGCGGGGCCTTTAATCTTCGTACAGAGGGCGCGGCTGAGGAGAAGATTGCGATGGTGGGCAATCTGATGATCGATTCCCTCTTCTTCCATCTGAAGCGGGCTGAGGAATCGGACATCGCCCGGAGATGCGGACTGCAAGAGAATCAGAGCTTTGGCCTGGTAACGCTGCACCGGCCTGCCAATGTAGATGACGCGATGCAACTGGCGGGCATTATGGAGGCGTTGCGAGAGATCAGCCAGGACCTGCCACTGCTATTCCCGGTTCATCCGCGAACCCGCTCCAGGCTGAGTCGGGAAAACGTTGGCGAGGGTGACTGCATCCGCTTGCTGGATCCTCTTGGCTATATCGATTTCCTCGGACTAATGCGCCGGGCCGCTGTCGTTCTCACGGATTCGGGCGGGATTCAGGAAGAGACCACCGCTCTCGGCATCCCGTGTCTGACTATTCGAGACAACACGGAGCGGCCTATCACCGTGGAGCAGGGCACGAATATTCTCGCTGGAACTTGCAAGAAGAGCATTCTAGCCGCATGGGAACAGATCGGCCGCCAGCCGAAGCAGGGACGGATTCCCCCTCTTTGGGACGGGAGAGCCGCGGAGCGGTGTCGAGATGCGGTCTGGCAAATGCTGGAAAAGCACGGCGTCCGGTAATCGGAATCCGTACGCTGGAAAGGCGACGGAGACCCGCCCCGTCTCCACCCGGTGCGGATCGTCAGTGTTCTTTCGGCAAGGCTGCGTAAGAGTCCGATTGCCTCTACTTCCGGTTGAATCGGTCGGAGTTACTCACCCGACGTGCTCGGGGCTGCAATTCGGCTCTGCTTCCACTGAGCAGGCAGCCAGCGCGGCGGATCGCTCAAGCGTGTGGCCGGCAGGTTCACTCACTGTTGCGTCAGCGGGTCCACGTCATGAACAGATGGGCCTGCAATGACGGATACTCTCGATCCCGGTTTGCGCCTCAGCTTTTCGCTCAGCGTTCACCCTAGGCGAACGGCTTCGATCCGGTTGCGCATCGCCCATGTCGTGGCGAAGCGCAGGCGGTGGCCGCGCAGGCGGCAGGCGGTGCCCACGTGGCGGAACAGATCGTCCAGGCCGCCTTCCAGCAGCGCTCGCGAGTTGCGCTCCTGCGTGCCGTGGGTGTGGAGCTTGAGGAAGATGTCATCCCCGAGGTGCGGGGCGAGGTCCAGCCAGCGGTCGGCGCGATAGGGCGTGGCGAGGTCGTAGCCGGCCAGGTCGCCCGCCTCCATGCGCGGCATCAGGCGCCCCCGCCAGCGCAGGCCAAAGGGGCCGGGGATCATCAGCAGGTCGCCGGTCTGGTGGCCGCCGGGCGTCACCGGCGTGCCGAAATCGTAGGAGCGCGGACGGGCTGGATCGTCCACGGCGTAATAGATCTGGTTTACCGTACGCGGCTGGGTGGGTGAGGCGCCGGAAGGAAACGTCAAGTCGGCGTAGCAGCCAATCTGCCGCAGCAGCGTGATTTCGTTGTTCAGCCCGCACCAGCGGCCGTCCGGGCGGCTGTTGTCCAGGCACCAGTTGCCGTGAATGAAGGCGAAGACCGGGCGGCCGTTCTCCTGGTGCAACAGGCCGTGACGGGTGTGGAGCGTCTCGAGGAAGACGCTCATGCGGTCCAGGAACGCGGCCTCTGTGTCGTTGTCGTGGTGGAGGTGAATCTCCACGTCGCCTAGGCCTTCATGCACCATGGCGGCGAGCGAATCCAGCAGCCACGGACGATACTCCTCCTCGGGGTAGAAGAAGCAGTATTGCGGTTTGCCGCCAAAGTCGTCGATATGACGCGAGGCGATCTCCGGCCAGAGGGCGCTCCACCGGGCGACGCGCTGGCGGGCGAGTTCGTCGTCCTGATTGCGCCAATAGGGTTCAAAGTGGTCGCAGATGCTCAACCACACCGTCGCCGCGCCACGCGGGCGCGGGCTGAGGCGATCCCTCAGGTAGCCGGGCATCCAGATCTGGGCGTTGCGGGGCAGTTGCACGGTGGCCTCTATCCGAAAAGCTTGCGTTTGGCTCGCGCCACCGTGGTGTGTATGGCGCTGTGCAGGCCGGGCGGCAGGAACGCATACCAATACTGGAGATAGTTGATGACGATGGCCCGCGAGTAGCCGGGGTACTTGTCGTGATAGCGCTTGGTGAGCATCAGTGACGTTCTCAGGTGCGGCTTCATGTGCACGATGGAGGTGTTCTGTGAACCCATCGTGTAGAAGCTCAGGTATTCCGGGAAGTTATAGAGTTTGCCGAGCAGGCCCAGCTTCATCCAGAAATCGCGGTCGCCGGAGTAGCGGATGGATTGGTCGTACCAGCCCGCACGCTCGCCGGCCTCGCGGCGGAACACAGTGGTGGAGTTTGCCATCGGGTTGGAAAACAGCATCGATTTGCGGATAGCCTCGTCGGTTTCCGGCTTGAGATAGCGGTACATCTCCTTGCCTTCGAGATCGACGATGATGAGGCCGCCGCCGCAGCCCACATACTCCGGATTGCGGTCGAGAAAATCGATTTGTGTGCTGAGCTTCTCGTTGATGCACCAGCGGTCATCGTCATCGATCATGGCGATGTACTCGCCGCGGCAGCGGGCGAAGCCGCGATTGTAGTTGACGCTGATGCCCTGGTTGTCGTCGTAGCGCAGATAGGCCATGCGCGGCTCGGTGGCGGCCAAACGGCGGGCCACCTCCGGCGTGTTATCCCGTGAACCGTCGTCGGGGACAATCAGTTCCCAGTCGGTAAACGTCTGGGCCTGCAACGCTGTGAGCGCGGCTTCCAGGAAGTGGGCGCGGTTGTAGGCGCCCATCAGGATGCTGACTTTCGGAGTACTCATGCGGCGGATTCCAGCAACGGCAGCATGGCTGCCAAGCTATCGAGCGTGACCGTGGGCTGCACGCGGGCCTCTTCCTCCGCGTTGTGTGAGTTGCGCAGAAAGGCGGTGCGGCAGCCGAGGGTCTGGCCGGCGCGCACGTCCCGGTCGCTGTCGCCGATCATCCAGCACTGCGCCGGATCGAGGGCGAATTCACGGGCGGCGCGCTCTAGCATTCCAGCTGCGGGCTTGCGGCAGGAGCATTGATCGGCGTCGATGTGGGGGCAGGTGTAGAAGGCATCGATGCGGCGGCCGAGTTGCACGGCGACGGTGTCATTGATGTTGTCCAGCGCTTCGGCGGTGATCAGGCCGCGGGCCACCTGCGGCTGATTGGTGACCACCAACAGGCGGTAGCCGAGCGCCTGGGCGCGGCTGAGCAGTTCCACGGCGCCGGGCAGCAGTTCCACCTGATCCGGACGCGTGAGATACTCGCCCCGGGCCAGAGCGCCAATCAGTGTGCCGTCCCGATCCAGCAGCAGCGCCTTGTTTGTTTTGGGGCGTGCGTCCTGCCAGCGCGCATACCAATCCTTGGCAAACTCGTATTTCTCTGGAGTGCCGATATCGAGAATCTCCAGATCTTCGGGCAGGCCGTAGACGGCGGCACCCTCCGAGACCAAGCGCGGCAGCACTTCCCGGTCGAGACTGACCGGGCGGCCGGCGGGGATCTCGTCCAGGATGCGGCGCGAGATCACGTCCAGGCCGGTATTCAGGTAGAGACCTTCGCGAAACTCGGTGATGCCGTGAGGGCGTCCGTGCCAGCGATGAATGCGGCCGGTGGCCGGGTCGATCTCGGCCAGGTCCCCATTCTGAGGCAGGTCGGAGCGTTTCAGCGTGACCGTGGCCAGCGCGCCGGTTTCGTTGTGGCGGTGCACCAGGGCGGAAAAGTCGTAGTTGTGGAGTTGATCGCCGTAGACCAGAAGAAACTGCTCGTCCAGAAGGTGGGCGGCGTGGCGCAGGGCGCCGGCGGTATCCAGCAGGCCGGCGCTCTCGTCGCTGTATAGGATCTCGACGCCGAGGCGGGCACCGTCGCCGAAGTGGCGGATGATCTGTTCGCCTTTGTAGTGCACGCTGATGACAAAGCGGCCCACACCCTGGTCTTTCATCTGCCGGATGAGATGCTCCAGCAGCGGAAGGCCGCTCGGGGTGAGCGGGGCCATCACCTTTGGCATATGGTCCGTGAGTGGACGCAGGCGGGTGCCGAGGCCGGCCGCCAGAAGAAACGCTTGCATCATGCGAGGATGTCTCCGTTGTAAACGACGGAAGCCCCGCCTGTGACCAGCGAGATATGGATTTCGCAGGAGTCCGTCAGCTCCAGCTTAGCGGCCTGTTCCTTCACCGCCTGGCGGATTTCGTCGTGCCGTTCGGCCGGGGCCAGGAACAGAACGCAGCCGCCGCCGCCGGCGCCCAGGAGCTTGCCGCCCCAGGCTCCGGCACCCAGGCCGGCGTTGTAGATGTGATCGATAACGCTGCTGGAGATCATGCCGGAGAGCTGGCGCTTACGCATCCAGTTTTCGTGTAGCAAGTTGCCCATGCCCTCCACGTCGCCGCAGCACAGCATGCGTTCAAAAACCTCCACGTCGGCGGCCATCTGCTTCATCACCTCAAAGTGGCCGTCCATGTGGGCGCGCTGGTTATCGAGAACTGCCGCCGCGCTGCGCGTGATACCGGTGTAAAACAGCAGCATGTGGTATTCCAGCTTGCGGCGCAGGGGTACGGTGAGCGCCACGGGTTGCACATCCACGGTGCCGTCCTGGTTGAACTGGTAGACGTGCAGCCCGCCGAAGGCGGCGGCGTACTGGTCCTGCTTGCCGATGCGCTCGCCCACGAGCTCGATCTCCAGGCGGCTGGCGAGCTCGGCCAGGTGGCCTGGTTCCAGGCTCTTGCCGAGATAGGAGTAAAGGCCGGCCAGCAGCGCGACGGAGAAGCTCGATGACGAGCCCAGGCCGGTACGCGCCGGCAGCGAGGCAAACGAGCCGATCTCAATCTTGCTGCGGATGTTGAGGTCCAACAGGGCGGCGCGGAGGCGCGTGTGCTGCAGGTCCTCGGGCCGGTCCACGGTCTCCACAACGGAGTAGCGGGCCGACACCTTCTCAATGAAGGGCGTGCGGTTGATGGCCAGAAAGACGTATTTGTCGATGGCGGTGGAGATGACGCGGCCGGGATGGCGCGTGTAAAACTCCGGCAGGTCCGTACCGCCGCCAACGAAGCTGATCCGCAAAGGGGCGCGGGCGACGATCATGAATGGCTCACTTTCTGATTCCTGCCTTGATCGCCTTCAATTGCTCCACGGGGGCCGTCTTGTCGAATCCCTCCGCCTTGTACCATTCGACGTAGGTGCGAATGGAATCATCGATGCCAAACTTGGGTTTCCAGCCGAGCGACTGGAGTTTCGACGCATCGCTGACGGCGTTGCGCGTGTCGGTGCGGCGGTAGCTGCCGAGAACGATAGGCGAGGCTGTGCCGGTGATGCGCTGTACCGCTTCGGCAAACTCCAGCACCGGAATGGCCCGGCCGCCGCTGACGTTGAAGACCTGGAAATCGGCCTTGCGGGACTTCATGACGAGCAAGTTGGCGGCCACTACGTCGTGGACATTGACGAAATCGCGGAGCTGCTGGCCGTCCTCATAAACCGTGATGGGCACGCCGGCCAGAGCCTGGCTGATGAAGATACGCAGCGCGCCGGAGTAGAGATTGCGCGGCGACTGGCGCGGCCCCTGAATGATGGAGTAGCGCATTATTTTGGTGGGGATGCCGTAAGTCTTGCCGAGGCGCAGAGCCATCATCTCGGAGGCGTATTTGGAGAGCCCGTAGCTGTTGGTGGGCTGGACGGGTTGTTCCTCGCGGAACGGCGTGAAACGGGCCTCCCCGCCATCGGGTTCGCGAACGGCCCAGCGGCCGGCCTTGAGATCGGCTTCGCGGCGAAGCTCAGGAAAGAACGTCTCGCCGGCTGCGTTCTGATAGGCGCCATCGCCGTAGACAAACTGCGAGCTGGCATAGACTACGGAGCGGACGGGGTGATTGTTTTCGGCAATGACTTCATAAAGCAGGGCGGTGGAGACGGTGTTGGTGGTGTAGAAGCGCGAGAAGTCCGGCCGCTGATCCTGATAGGCGGCCAGGTGGAAAACTGCCTTCACGCCGCGCAATGCCTTCTCCCATGTGGCCTTCTCGCGCACGTCGGCGCGGATAAGTTCATAGCCCTTGCGCTGGATGTAGCGCGGCCATTTACCGGCGTGGACTTCACCCTGGAGATTGTCAACGATGCGGACCGCGTAGCCCTTGGCGGACAGGGCGTCGGCGGTATGGGAGCCCAGGAAGCCAGCTCCTCCGGTAATCAGAACGGTTTTTGTCATAGGTGCGGAATAGGGGGCGTTACGGAATGACGGCGTTGTATCAGGCGCCGGCGCGAGGGCCAGGCAGATACTGTTTGATGACTGGGTAAACGGAACGGAGGAAGTCCAGGGCGGCTCGCTCCGCCTGAACGCCCTCTTCGTCCGATTCCTCCAAGGGCATTACGATGCGCACCATGGCTGTGTCGCTGCGCTGGTAGCGCAGCGAATCGGCCACCAGGAAAACTTTGGCCATGTACTCGCTGGCAACCGAGCGATAGGGTGTCAGATACCAGTAGTAGACCAGGCTCCTGGAGTTGCCTTTGCCGACGATGTAGCGATTGACATTGACGGGTTCGGGCGAGCCGGGCACGTCGATGTTGACGATGGAACTGGATTTCTGCACCCAGCCGTTGGCCGGCAGGCAGTGCTTGGGTGAGTGCGGGGCGACGCCGGTGCGCTGCGTGCGGAAGAACGCGATGTACAGATTGGCGGGCGCGGCATAAGCCGGATTCTGGTAGTTGCGGACCAGCGTCCCATCGGCTTTGAGTTCGTCCTGCACTTCCTTTTCCATGGGGAAATCCTGTACGCCGTGCCAGGCGCCCGCGGTTTGGGATAGGCCGTCGAGGGGGTTGAGCTGCGGCACGTATTCGGTCCTTTGCACCGAATGGTGGGCGATGATGGCGGCCAGCAGCAGCAAGGCTCCGGCGAGGAAATGGGGCCCGCGGAAGATGCCCATCAGGCGCTCTCCGGGCGTGTGGCGGTGTGCCGTCGGCGGCTAATTACATCCAGGGTTCGATGAAGAACCACCAGAGCAGTCAGTGCAACCATGAAGATAACCCAGCCTTCAAGACTATGATAAATCCCCTCCGACCACTCCCGCTTGTACTCGCTGAGGACGCCTGTGATTGTGACGCGAAAGGCGTTGGCGGCGATGGCAATAGGGATGGTGGAAGAAAACAGCGTGACGCGTATCCAGAGGCGCTTGTCGAAGGCATAGCCGTAGATCAGGGACAGGAAGGTGAGCGAGAGCAGGGAGCGGATGCCCGAACACGCCTCCACGACGCTAAGTCTCTGGCTGGGCAGTTCCAGGACGTTGCCATCCCGCAGAACAGGGATGCCGACGATACCTAACCCGATCTCCGCCACTTGTGAGGCCAGTAACTGGAGAGGGAACGTGATCTGGTTGTAGAGGATTGTGGGCCAGCGAACCATAAAGCAGAGCAGCACAAGCGGAAAGATGAGCGCCCGCAGCATGGCAGTGCCGGCGGTGAGCAGAATAATGCCGATCAGGCCGACGATAAAGGCGGTTCTGGCAAGAAAATACTCCGCCCCCAGTTCGGCCACTACCAACTGGGTAAACGCCATGAGCAGCACGATCCAACCCGTCCACGAGGGCCGGATCGGAATCTGCGCCAGCTTGTCGCGTTGGGTCCAAATCACCCAACCCACGACGAAGGGCACGAACAGGCCGTGGCCCATCTCCTCCAACCGGAACCATTCGTCCACCATCTTGAACAGTACGTTCCAGAACAGTGCGGCCAGGAGCAGAGCAAGAACGGCAGTTCTCGCCAAGACAGACGGCATCTGTTTTGCAGTCATCGACAAGGGGGGACTCCTCAGGACCTATATCTGTTCGGCTCTGGCTCAGCGGCGCAGGACGGCATCCTCAAACAACCTCGGCGAGTTGCCCCGATCCTTATCAGAGACGGAGACAAATCCGGCCTAGCCTTTCATGGGTACGCTCACAATTATTGCAAACTTCCTGATTGCCGTAACTTTAAGCGGTTGGCGGACAATGGCGGCGGGCGAAGCGGAGGTCGACCAGCCAGAGCATGGAAGCCGCCAACAGTGCGATGGCCAGGTCTGTGATGCCGGCCGTCCGGCCAGGGATCCAGCATTGCGCCGCCTCAACGGCAGTGACGGTAACGGCTGTGATTGCGAGCGAGGCGGGGCGGCCGTATCTGGTGTGCGAAAAGAGCCAGAACGCAGCGCCGTATGTCCAGGTTTTACGCAGAAAGACGCCGATACCGGGCATCCAGGCGGCGTTTAGCAGCTCGCGGAACAACACCCATCCAAAAGGCTGGGCCTCAGTGGAGAAGACGAAGGGACGAAGGCCGTCGAGCACCAGCCAGAGCAGCCAGGCCCAAGCCAGGGCGGAGTTGGTGATACGCCGGTTCTCGGGTAGCAGCGAGAAGATGCCGACCGCTGCCACGGCGCCACCCACATAGGACCAGGTAAATGTATGGCCGGGCGATGCGAGCATCAGGCCGAACACAGCGGACAGCAGAATCCAGAGCCACCAGCGAGGGAGATTGGCGCCGACGATCACGCTGAGGAGGCAGCCCGCCAACAGCCAGGGCATCGCTCCGTTGAGGCTATCGAGCGGCGCCCACGATCCGGGATGGAGAAGGGCTCTCAGCCGGGGCACCATGCCCAGGCCGAAGATGCGGTCGGGCCAGGCGAGGCCTGAAATCCATAGGGCGAGCAGCAGTACGGCGGAGGAGAATTGAAATGTGTGTTCGCGCCGCCTCTCCAGGTGATGGGCCTCGATGACCATCTGGAAGATGGCGGCCAGGGCCAGCCCGAGGGCCGTGCTGATGGTGTTGCAGACTACATCGGTTAGGCCGGGCATCCGGCCCGGCACATAGCTCTGGAGAGTCTCGACCGTGAACGAGAGCAGTGCGCCGGTAAGCAGCGGGCAACCGAGGCGCGTGAGCCGGGAGCGCCAGCCGCGCCACAGAAAGCCCGTGAATCCGATCGGTATGTAAATGACGAGATTGATTAGAACATCCCGGAGTCCGGTGCTGCTGACGGATTGGTCCCAGCCGTTGAGCAGTCGCCAGACGGCATGGCCCAAGGGCGGTCCGGAGACGAAGCTCCAGGGGAAGAGGGAGCCGGCCAGCAGAAGGACGGCGAAAGCAGCGAGGAGGATCAGCATTTAGCGCCGGCCGCCGGAGAGAGCGGTCTGGCAGACAGCTAGCGTTTCCTGCGCCACAGTGTCCCAGCCACGTTGCATGGAGGCGGAGAGGGCGTCGTCGTCCCAATTGCGGTTCAGTGTTCGCTCCAGGGCGGCAGCGAGGGCGTCCGGGTTTTGAGGCGGGGTGAGTTCGCCGCGGCTTTGGTCAACAAGGTCGGGTATCGCGCCAACGGAGCTGGCAACCACAGGCCGGCCGGATGATAGGGCTTCAATGACCACGTTGGGGCAGCCCTCGTTGAGGCTAGGCAGGCAGAAGACGTTGCAGGCGTGCATCCAGCGAGCGACCTGGCGGGGTGTGCAGGAGCCGGCAAAGTGGACAGGCAGCGCACTGCCGGACTGGGTCAGGGTAGCCTGAAGTTCGGCTTGCTGGTAACCCTCCCCGACGAAAACCAGCACGAGTTTCGGGTGGCGGGCGGCGAGCGAGATGGCGGCGGTGAGTAAGTCCTTGACGCCCTTTACGGGGATCAGATGGCCAGCAAAAAGAACAATCTTCGAGTCAGGATTGAGGCCTAGTTCGGCTCTGGCGTCGATGCGGCTGCCCGGCGTGAAGATGCTAGAGTCACAGCCATTAAGGATGACGTGAACGCTGGCGGCATTGGCGCCGAGCTCTAGAGCGCGATCTCTGAGTTCACTGCTGACTGTGAGTACGGCGGCGGCCTCGGCGAGCACGGTGCGGGTGCCGCGGGAAGAGAAGGGTTCCGGCGGTCGTAGGTCGGTGCCGCGAGAGCCGACAACGACAGGTACACCGAGTTGGCGGGCGATGAGGCAGGCTGCGTAGCCCTCTGGGTAGAGCCAATAGGCGAGGATCAAATCAGGTCGGAAGGCGCGGATGGGGCCGGTGAGGCGGCGGACGGCCAAGCGTCCATTGAAGGGGCGGGTGATGTGGGGCAGAACATAGTATTCGCAGTAGTGGGTGCGGACGCCGCCGGGTTGCCAGGCGGTATTTGCGCGGCGGTAGATGTAGCTCTTGGGCTGAAGCCAAGAGACAGGCGGATAGACGGCGAGAGGGACAAACGCTTCCACCTCGGCGAAGCGCGCCAGTTGTACGACGGTGTGATAGATCGGGATTCCGCGGTAGGGCTCGGTATCGAGCGGAAACAATGGGGTGACTACAGCGATGCGCAAGGGACGGGAGGTTGGGTCTATGGCCATCGGCAACGGTCTTACAGTAACACGTGGCCCGTTCCTGGCGGAATCGTGTACAAGCTTGAGGGCCCGGCGCCTGCCCGACGAGGAATCAGCGCGAGTTATCCTCCGGGCCGATACAATGAAAGACAGTGGATTCGTGGAGGAAAGGCAAAATCATGCGGGTGAAGGTTTTGGCTGCGGTGTGTACATCGGTATTCTTCGGCGGCGCAGTCCAGGCTCAGCTGGGAGGACCAGGCGGACTGGGGCCTGGCTTGGATCGGCTTCCTTCGAGAGATTCGGCGTCGATGACGACGAGCACGGGGCTTCATCCGTGGCTGTTGGCAAACGGCATCTACAATCACACCTTAAGCGCCAGTGCGGATACCGCCAAATACAACACGATCATCGGGACGTTGTCCGGTGGGTTGGGCGGCTTCAAGTCCTGGGAGAACAGCCAGTTGGGCGGCAGTCTCATGGCCAGCGGATCGTATTTTGACAGGGGGCCTGCGGCTACTGGCGCGCAAGCGGGGGGCTCATTCTGGCGGCAATCGTATGTCGCCGATCTGGGGTATTCGCAGCAAGTCAGCCGGAGGTTGAAGTTCATCGTTCAGCAATTGGGCGGTCTTTCAGATGGCGGTTATGGGTTAGGCTCTGGCTTTGGTGCCAACGGCGTGCCTGGCATGACGAGTTCATACGGGGCGGGCAGCACGACGGCTGGTGGTGCGTCCGGACTCGATGCATTTGGCAACCCCGCGAATAACGGATTAGTGGACAACGAGATCTTTTCGAGCCGGACGAAGTTCTATAGCGGCAGTGTGTCGATGGATTATCAGATCAGCCAGCGTCTGTATGCAAGCGGGTGGGGGCAGGCGTCAATCATCCGACGGAGTGGGAGCCTTTACGGCATGGACAACGCCGGCGGCGGGGGCAATGTGCAGTATCGGGCGACACAGATGTCCGTTCTGGGTGTCGGTGTGCAGTTGGGGACAACTCGCTACCCGGGGCAGTTCGGTGGGATTCGGAATGAGAGCATCTTTGGTGTGTTCACACAGCGGGTCACGCGGACCATGTCGTATACGATGCAGGCTGGCGTAGGGCGCGTCCGGTCTGAGTTTATCGGCGCAGTTACTCTGCCGCCGGAGGTGGCGGCGATTCTGGGAGCGGGGTCTAGCCTGCAGGTGACGGACACACAGTTTCTGTCGCCAGTCTACAATCTGTCAATCCACAAAATCTTCGAGTTGGGGACGCTGATTCTGGCGGGCGGTCGCTCCTTTAGCGCTGGGAACGGTTTCGTTCAGGCGGGAATCCGGGACACCGCCAGTATTAACTTCGGCAGAGCACTGACGCCTAAGCTGTCCGCAAACCTGGTTGCGACCTACTTCCGGATGTCGGGGCGTGTGGGCCTGCTGCAGGTAACCGAGACGGCCCAGGTGGGTGGGATGGCCAGTTACCGATTCTACCGTCACCTGAGCCTAACGGCGCAGGCAGGCACGCGCTATGTCGGAGTGACGCATGGGGCCCGGCGGTTGGATGCCTACGCGGGCGTGGGGATTGGCTGGTCGCCCGGCGACCATGCGTTCAGCTTCTAGCGGTGCAGTTCCCGGATGGGCGATGTCTGACCGGCGTCTCGTTGGGTGGCGTGGCCATCGGGACCGAGCCGATGTTCCGTTCCAAGCAGGCGGATGTTAATACGGTGGTGAGGGTCGGATTGTCGTGTGTACTGAGATGATTTGCAGTCGGCTGCGGCCCTCGGGTGGCATCTGGCTGGAGAAAACGGTCGTTGCCGCGAGCTGGCTGTGGCTGAGTAAGGGCAGCGAGTACCGAACTGCAGTGCGCGAATACCTAGTACGTAGATAGCGGTGACCGCTCGTGGGTGGGTGAATCTGCCAGTCTGGAGAGTGGATGCGGTGACCGTTGGATTTGTTGTGAGTGGGGCTCGGATGTGACGTCGATAACGGTGCTGTCGGCCCAAGCGCTTCGCCATGAGCGATGGTCCATAATGGGGCAAGGGGCCGCAATGGAGACAGAGCAACGAGTCGGACTCTCGACATCGACTGTTTCAGTTTGGGCGTAATGGGCTTGGTTCGCTTACGGGGTGACGGTGACAATGATGAAGCTCTCTTTGCTGTGTTGGATCGTGTCGGTACCACTCTTGGCGCAGACCACTTTGTACGTCCCAACGGGCCAGACGCGGTGCGTGGCGTCGGCAACGAATGCAACGCCAATCGTTATTTCAACAGCGGGCTGCGACAATACATCGCTCGCTGCGGCCACGCCCGCGCTAGTTGCGCACGGCTGGACGAATGGCACAGTCATTGTTCTGGCTGGGGTGGAAGGCAACACGGCCGCGAATGGCACTCGAGTGGCGACCAACGTGACCGAGACGACGGCGGAACTGTATGACTTGGCTGGTGCTCCAGTGGCGGGTAACGGCGAATTCCTGCGGTACACGGGTGGACAGGGCACCAGCTATCCGGAAGCGGCGGCGGGTTCGCTGGTGACGTTGAAAGATCACCCGCGCGTGTGGCTGGACGGCCCGGGGGGCGCGCTGACTTCGACGCTTTGCACCCACGGGCGCCGCGATTGCAAGGCGGTTTCGAGTAACCCGGCCTACGCTGCCATGAAAACAGCCATCGACGGGCGCGTGCTCACCGCTGACACCGCAGCGCCAAGCGAGATGCTGATTGCCCAGCTACAGAACGGAGATTTCGGGTATCTGGGCGGGGCGGCGTTGATGTACCAGTCAACCGGAAACACGGCCTACCGGGACAAGGCCATCGCCGCGCTCAACAACATCGACAAGTACGCCAAGGGTTTCGGGTGTCTCACCGAACAGATCTCCGCCTGTGGCGACTCCATCACGCTGGACTACGGCAGTAAATATATGTGGAACATCGCGCAGGCGTACTCGATTGTGCGCTCTGGGATGACCTCGGGCGAGCGCACTGTGTTTGTTAACAAGATGCTGACCGACGTGGATGATGGATGCACAAGCCGCTTCTACGCGGGCACGGGCACCGTGAACTACACGCTCTACGCCAAGACCATCACCGGCAACGGCACGCAGTGGCTGACAAACGCCGACACGACACAGCGGATAGCGACGGGTGACTCGATCGGGTGGACGGCAGGATGCACGTCGGGCTACTGCGTGGGCATGACGATGATCGTCAAGTCGGTGGAGTCCGACACTTCGTTAACCATTCAGGGCTCCCCTACTGGAGGGTTTCTCGCCACGAGTGCGACGGACGGGCCTTTCTGGATCGGCAAGCCGTGGACGACTGGGAACTGTGGGTTTGTGAATTTCATCAATTACTCCGGGTACTCTCCAATCGCAAGCGGGAAGGCGCATGGAAACTCATACCTAAGTGGCGCGGCATCTAGCTTTGGCGGGGCAACGATCTACTCCCGCGACGAGTCGAGCCGAAACGAACTCTACAACCAGAACATCACGAAGGGCCTCGGCTTTTTGGCCCTGGCAATTGCCCTGGCTGACGACGACCCTAGGGCGCAGGCTATGTTGCAGCGGCTGGTTTTCTGGTGGAAAGACTTCTGGTATCCGCTCCAGAAGCAATGGACGACGGGCGCAATGCAGATCACGGCGAAGTACTACGCCACTCGCGTTCAGCCGTTCACCGCCGACTTCGCTATCCAACTTCGAAACAGCTTCTACGAACCGAGCATGGACTTCACGGGCGGGACGTGGCTGAAAACCCCACTGTCCCTGTGGGTCTACGGCTACAGTCGGGCAGACAACCGTAGTATCCGATGGGGCGGGCCTGCGCCTGTAGCCATGACGGCTGATCACTGGAAGGGTGGCTTGGCATCGGCGTATCTCACGCCGGGGAGCGATGAATCGAAAGCATGGCTCCACATCCTGAAGAACTACACAGGGTACTACCTGCCAGCGGAGACGCAATTCGGCTACGCCAACATGCTCGGCTACCCCGACAACTACCTCTACAGCGACCCGACTGCGCCTACGGCAGACCCGAATACGACACTGCCGCTGTCCCGAAATCTAACAGTTTCCGATTCTCAGCCGAATGGCGAGGGCACTGGGCTAGTGATCTCGCGAACTGGCTGGCTGGCCGATTCCAGTATTTTCGAGATTCACGCGCTGAGTGAATTTCGGTTCTCCAGTCTGTACGGAACGAGCTACTCCGGTGATCCGGCCAGCTATAAGATTTTCAAACGACACTACCTACTGGCTGAGGACTATGGTAGGGGCATTCAGCCCACGTTTACGGCCTACGGTGCTCCGAACGAGCAGAGCAACTTCATGCGGATCGGACCGTATCTCAGCAATTCACCGTCACTACTCCAACGGGCAAACTTCAAGTCGCAGATCCAGTTCGTCAGGACTTCACGATTCTGGAACGATCCCAGCAACGCGGCCACCTACGCGATGGTGGACTATGCGGGGGCGTATCAGGCGGCCGCTCAGATCACATTCGCGCACCGGCACTTTGCGCACTTCAAGAAGTTGGGTAGAAGCGAGTACATCATTGCCGCCGACGCGGTGCGAACCAGCGGCGGGCAGCAGAAGGTGACGTACCTGCACTACCCGAATAACGGGCAGTCGGGGGTTTTCGAGAACGGGTCTACGCCGTGGCCGGCCAACGGGGCTGAAGGCAATACGGTGTTGACGGACGATTCGCTTGTGTCCAGCGGGCCGGCGTCGAGGATCCTGACCAAGGTATTGAAGCCGGGCGGCGCGACCTCGCTGCGTGTCTATACGGACAATCCGGACGGATCATACACGGGCACGGTTGATCCGGCGAAGGGGCCGCTAGGTGGGGTGGGGCAGACCTTCCGAGTATCGATCTGCGCCTCGGCTGATGGCGTCACCTGCGACGCCTCGAATCTGAAGACGAATGTGCTGGTAGCGCATCGCGTGGTGGACGGCACGACGGAGACCGCGAATCCGGTGGCGCTGCTGTCCGCGATCGACCCTAACTTCATCGGCGCACAGGTGGACGACGGAGCGAACTCCATTGTGGCCGTCTTTCCGGCGGAGGGCATCACGCTCTCGGCGGCGGCATTCACGACAACGCATTCCGACGCCGGGCAGTACCTGGTGAGCGGGCTGACCGCGGGGCTCTGGTCAATTTCCAGAGACGGGGCCGTGATTACGGCGGCCGCGAACGTGGATAGCAGCGGAACATTGTATTGGGAGGGAGGCGCAGGAGCGTATGTTCTGATTCGGACGGGCGCGGGGCCGCTGAGCGTGGCGACGGGGAGTTTGCCGCCAGCGCTGCTGAACGGTAGCTATTTCTTTCCTTTGGTGGCGCTGGGCGGGACCCCGCCCTATCAATGGAGCGTGACCTCCGGCCGCCTGCCGGATGGCGTGAGCCTGTCACCGGCAGGCCTACTCTCCGGCACGGCCACGCTGAGCGGCGACTTCGCGTTCACGGTGAGTGTGGACGACAGTGACGGGCAAAGCGTCACGAAGGATTTGATGCTGACGGTGGGGACGACGCCGCTGAGGATTCTGACGAGCGTGCTGGGCGGCGGCGTGGTGGGGCGTCCTTACCAGGCGTCCTTACTGGTTGGGGGGGGAGTGCCGCCCTACGCCTGGACCACAGTGAGCGGAACACTGTGTGGCGGACTGTCATTGGTGAGCGACGGCATAATCAGCGGTCAACCGCTGCAGGTGGAGACGTGCGCGTTTCGAGTGCGGGTGACCGACCAGGGCGGCCTGTCGGCGGAGCGTGATCTGGAGTTGAGCGTCGTGGCCGAAAATTCGCTATCTATTTTGACGACTAGCCTACCGGATGGGAAGAGCGGCAGTGACTACATGGTGCAACTGACGGGCAGTGGCGGGGTAACGCCGCTGCAGTGGTCGATCAGCGCTGGGAATTTGCCGGATGGATTGCAGTTGGACGAGGACACTGGGATCATTTCCGGAATACCCGCCTCTGCGGGTCAGTGGGCGTTCACGGCGCAGCTGACGGACAGCTCCACACCGAGCCTGCAGGTGGCACAGGACTTGAGCATTACGGTAACGCCGGACGTTCCGGAGCTGGCGTTAGTGTCGCAGGAACTGCCAGTGGTTCAGGCCGGCTCGGATTGCCGGACGGCGATTCAGGCGCTGGGCGGAGTGCCGCCGCACCAATTTCAGGCGACCCGGCAGAGTCTGCCGACGGGGATGACGCTCTCGGCGGCGGGCCTGTTAAACGGGCGGCCGGCGGCGGCGGGTGTGCCGCGATTGGAGTTGGCCGACGCGACGGAAGGGTCGCTGCTGTTGCGATATGGCGGGGCGGGGCTGCGATGGGCGGCTTTCGGGCCGGGTCTGGGGCTGACGCTGAACCGGTTGTACTATGCGCGAGTGAGTTGCGGCGGGGCGGCCGCCGCACTGGCAGCGGCTACGCGGTCGGCGGGCAGGGCGGGCACGGGTGCGGCGAAGCTGGCGGTAAAGGCTCCAGCCGGGGTAGATAAGCTGCGCGTGGATTACGGGGGCACGGCGGCGCTCGGCGCCCGGCTGGAGACGACGTGCGTGGCTGGGCGGTGCGGGGCGTCGATTCCCGCGGTTTCGGGCCAGCCGTTGTGCCACCAGAGCGCCTATCTCTCGGGCAGCCAGGTGGTGCGGGTGTCGAAGCCGGCGGTATTGCTGGCGCGATAAGACGAGCGGCGCAGGCCCGGCCGAGAAAGCGTCGAAGCCGGGCCTCCAATGCTAAAATCAAGCATTGCCGGGCGGATAAGCCTGTCTTTATGCCCACTCAGCCGGGAGTGTGGCCGTGGGTTTTGCAGGGGGATGGGGAGGTTTATGGAGGCAGTGACTTTTCGCGCTGAACTGATCAGCCGGCTGGAGAAGAACCTCCACAAGGTTCTTCTGCGGATAGTATTGTCACCGGACTTGGAGAAGCCCGTTGAGTTTACGGGCGGAATGATCCTGGAACAGGCGCGCGCCGCGGCCCGGCGTTATGCCGTGGTGGACAAGCCGGGGGTGGTGCTGTTGCTGCTGCCGCACTCCCTGGAGCTGTTTCTTCTGCATTTAGGCTTGGTGCTGGAAGGTTGGCTGCCGGCGATTCTCCCGTGGCCGACGAGCCGCATGGACCCGGCGAAGTATCAGCGCAACCTCCTGCATCAATTACGCAACCTGCCGGCGCAGCAACTGATCACGCTGCCCAGGCTGGTGAGCAATCTGGCGGCGGGCCTGCCGTTTCCGGCCACGGCATGCACGGTGCCAGGCTGCGAAGCTCTGGAGCGGGCGTACGAGATTCCGCTGCCGCTGGAGAGTGCCGGGGACGGTGTGAAGGCGGGGCTGGATACGCAGCCGCCATCTGATTCCCTGTTCCTGCAGTTTTCGGGCGGGACGACGGGCGCGCAAAAAGCGGTAGTCGTGACAGCTCCGATGATGGCATCGCAGATGGACCGGCTGCGCGATGCGTTGGGGTTCGACAGCTCCGATGGAGTAGCCTCCTGGCTGCCGATGTATCACGACATGGGGCTGATTGCGTGTCTCTGGTTTCCGCTGTGGCACGGGGCGGCGTCCACGCAGATCAGCGCCAGCGACTGGCTGCTGGCGCCGGATCTGCTGTTCTCCTACCTGGACCGTTACCAGGCGACCTATTGCTGGCTGCCGAATTTCGCGTTCTCCTATCTGGCTGGCCAGCGCGGGCGAATGAACGGGCCTTACCGGCTGGGGCACGTTCGTGGATTTGTGAACTGTTCCGAGCCAGTGAGGGCGCGTTCGATGAACGCTTTCGCCGACACATTCGCCGATTGGGGCGTGCGGCGAACGGCGCCGCAGGCATCCTACGCGATGGCGGAGAATGTCTTTGCCGTGACACAGACTCCAATGGGCGAAGAGCCACGGCAGACGCCGCGAAGTGGGCTGCGGCATGCGGCCAAGAGCTACCCGCCGCTGGCATTCGACATGCTCGACGAAACCTATGTGTCCAGCGGCGCCGTTTTGGAAAGCATGGAAGTGCGGATTCGCGGTGTGAACGGCGACGACTGCGCGGAACGCGAACCGGGCGAGATTCTAATCCGGAGCGAGGCGTTGTTTTCCGGCTATTGGGGGTCGCAGGGGTTCCTGACGTCGTCGATCTCGGCGGACGGCTGGTACTCCACGGGCGACTACGGATTTATGGAGGCCGGCCATCTTTACGTGATCGGGCGGCTGAAGGACATCGTGATCGTCGGCGGCCAGAACATCTTTCCGGAAGACGTGGAGGCTGTGGTCAACGCGTTGCCGGGCGTGTATCCGGGGCGAGTGGTGGCGTTTGGCGTGGTTGACGAAGTCAACGGAACGGAAGCGCTGGCGGTGGTGGCGGAGATGCGGGGCGAGTGGGGGGCAGCGGCGGCAAAGCGGATGGAGCGAGAGATGCAGCAGGGCATCATGGCCGCCATCGGAATCGCGCCGCGCTATACGGGAGCGGTGCCGGAGCGCTGGATTGTGAAGAGTACAGCCGGCAAGATTTCGCGACGCGACACACGCGAGCGTTTTCTGACCGAGAAGCTGCGCCGTCAGCCCCAATAGTTCGTGAACGAGATCGGAGTACGAGGTAATTCATGCTGGATGAGTCTACTATCCGTGAAGCAGCCCGGGCCGTTGTGCAGTCGATGACGGGCGCGTTGGTGGCTGACGACGAGGCGCTGATCTCATCGGGGCTGATCGACTCACTGTCGATTCTGAAGCTGATCGGGCAACTGGAAGAACGCCTGAACATCGCTATTCCGGCGGCGCAATTGCAGCCTGACGATTTTGAAAACGTGGACTGGATTGTGGACACGGTGGGGAGGGTGGGCAAGGCTCGATGAGTCCTGGGCGCGCCGCCGGCGTGTTGCTGCCGTTGACAGCCATGGCGCTGGCGGGACTGCTGTGGGCCAGGCCGTTTGCGGCAGTGAACTTCGCGCTGGACCACCTAGTAGGCGCCGCGCCGGAGTGGACGCAGGTCAAGACGCTGCTGCGCGATCCGCAGCGGCATGAGACGACATCGGGCGAACTGGCGCGGCAAAGTTACGAGACCCTGTCCCGTTTCTGGGGGCCGCAGACGGGCCGCCGGCGCGTGGTATTCGCGGGCAACTCGCAGATGATGACCATGAGCCTGGCCCCAGGGGAAGCGCGCCCCGGACCGGTGGAAAAGACCTATTTTGATACTCTGTACGACAGCCTGTCGGAAAAGGCGGGCGCTCCGCTCTGCTACCGGTTGGCGGCAGGCGGGCTGACGTACGAGGAAGTGCTTTTCAATCTGCACTATTTCCTCGGCCGTCCGGAGTTGAAGCCGGACGTGCTGGTGCTGCAGATCAACTACCAGGCATTCCGCATGGGCGGCATCCGCGAAGGGCTGACTGATCTGCTGGCCAACCCGGCGATGCACGCCGCAGCGGAGGAAGAAGCGGCATCGGGCGCGCTGTACGCCGACGAGTTCCGCTCGACGCTGGATCGTTTCGCGCAGAAGGCGGCGGAATCAGCAGGCGGGACCGGAGCCCAGGAGGGGCCGGTGGTTCTTGGCGCCCGCCTGGAGCGCCAGTTCCGCGACGCCGCCAAGCACTCCAACTTGATGGCGGCGCGCCATATCCAGAAGGAAGAGTTTCTAGATGTGCTCTACCGGCTACGGCTCTACGTTTTGCAGTTGAAGCCGAGCACGGCACGCTCGATTGCCGGTTCACGGCTGTCGCGGAACCGGAGTTGCCTGGAGCGCATTGCGACTTTGTGCCAGTCTCAGAACGTGAAGCTGGTTCTGTTTCTGGCGCCGGTGAACCCGCGGGTCCTCCTGTTCAGCTCGGAGGAAGACAAGCTCTCCTATCGCGGCTACGTCACGGAACTGGCCGAGCGCTTCCACCTGAGCCTGTATGATTTTGAAGCGGCGATTCCTGAGCAATACTGGGGCTCGTATTACAACGCGCCAGACCCACTGCACATGGGCCGCCGCGGGCATGAATTATTTGCGGCCACACTACAACCGGCCGTGGAAAAGGCGCTGAGCCTCCCGTAACGCGAAATGCAGTTCAACTCCTATTCCTACCTGGTCCTACTGATTCCGGTGACTGTTCTGTTCTGGAATCTTCCGGTGGCTTGGCGCAAGTGGTACCTGCTGGCCGTGAGCGCCGCTTTCTATGCCAGTTGGAGCGTCACGTACGCGGCCATTCCCTACGCGCTGATCGGGATGTCGTGGCTGGTGGCACGGCGTATGATTGGCGCGTCGACAGAGAAAGACAAATCGTTCTGGCTGACTGTGGGTATCGCGGCCGTGTTGGCGGTGCTGGCATTCTTCAAATACCGCGACTTCGCGCTGGTTAACATGAGCATGATGCTGGCGGCGTTGGGGGCGGCGCCGATCCACACGACGCTCCAGCTCGCGCTCCCGTTGGGCATCTCGTTTTACGCCTTTGAGGCGGTGAGCTATCTGATCGACACGCGCCAGGGCAGGGTGCGTGATGCGCGGTTCCAGGATCTAGCCCTGTTTGTGACATTCTGGCCGCACATGATCGCCGGACCGATTGTACGCGTCCGCGAGTTTTTCCCGCAGATTGAAAAGCCGAAGCCTTTCAGCACGTTGCTGTTGGTAGAGGGCTGCGACCGGCTGTTGTGGGGACTGGTGCAGAAGAACCTGATTGCGAACAACCTGGCCGGATGGGTCAGCGAGGGCTTTCTACCGCAGGCCGCGGCGGCCAACTCGACGCTGGACAATTGGGCTCTGACAGTGGGGTTCGGCCTGCAGATTTACTTCGATTTCGCATCCTATTCGAACATGGCGATCGGCGCATCCCGGCTGGTGGGCATCGTACTGCCGGAGAACTTCCGGTTCCCGTATCACGCAGCCAGTCCGCCTGATTTCTGGGGTCGCTGGCACATGACGCTGTCACGCTGGATTCGCGACTATCTGTTCTTCCCGGTGAATGCAAAGTACAAGGGCGCGCAGGGGCCGCTGTACTTGAGCTTGTTGGGGATTATGGCCTTGGTCGGGTTGTGGCACGGGGCGGGGTGGGGTTTTATGCTGTGGGGCCTGTTCCACGGCGTGTATCTCGCACTGTACCGGATGTGGGAACACGTGACTGAGACGCGTTACCCGCAGTGGGCGAAATCGGCCGCCTGGGGCTGGTTCTGGCGTGTGTTCATCCTGGCGGGTGCGATGCTGGCCTGGGTTCCGTTCCGGTCCAGTTCCCTGGGCCAGACGGTGACGCTGCTGAAGTCCATGCTCTTTTCGTTCCGGTTCCATGTCTCCTACAGCTTGAATTTCTACCTGACCGTTGCGTTGGTATCGCTGTTCTGCATGCTGGAGCCGTGGCTTTGCAAGCAGTTGCGGCGGCGGCTGGTGCCGCAGGGCGCCGCGGCGCCCTGGCCGGTCTGGAACATCGCCTTGGCCCGGCCCATGATCTACGCCGGCGCGCTGCTATTGTTTCTGATCTTCGACGATAAAGATGTGCAGTTCATCTACTTCCAGTTCTGAGGTGGAAACGTCTCAGCACAAACGCGGATAGAGCTTATGACAACAACCAGGCGGAACTTTCTCATTCCGTTGGCGGCCTCTCCAGCGCTGGTCTGCTGCCAGGGCGCGCCGCGAGCGCAAAGTTCCGGCGGGCCGCGCCCCGGCGGCAAGGTGAGCGCGGCGGAGAATGCTGCGGCGTCGAGGCTGGATCAGTGGCGGATTCTCGGACCTGGCGGCGGCGGGGCGATGTTCTTTCCCGTTGTCAGCCCGCACGATCCAAAGCTAATGATGGTCTGCACCGACATGGGCGGTGTGTTTCTGAGCCGGGATGGCGGGCAGTCCTGGCGCTCGATCCAGCTACGGACCAAGGCGTTCTGGATGGCCTTTCATCCGGTGAATCCGCGGCGGCTGCTCATCAGCAACCGGGTTGGCCTCTATGAGAGCCTCGACCAGGGCGTGACATGGTCTCTCTTCTATCCGGACCCCGCCCAGGTGCGTGGCTTGCAGTACAGCGACTACGGACCTAGCCTGAGTCTGGTTCTGGCCAAGGGCACGGCGGGCGGGGCGACAACGATGGTGATTGACCCGCAGGACGCGGAGACGATCTTCATCACCGATGGCCGCATCCTGACTGCGACGGCCAACGGGGGAAAGAGCTGGAGAGCGCTGGCGACGCTGCCGGTACGGGCGCAGGCGATATACCTGGACCGCAATAGCACGCGCGGCAACCGCAGGCTGTTTCTTGTGGTGCACGGCCCGGCGCCTCTGGCGATCTACGAAGACGGCAAGCTGAGGCTGACGGAGCCGGCCAAGGCGGGAGAGTGGGTCACCAGCTCCGCCTGCGCCTTTCCGCCCGGAGGAGGACCGCCGGTGCTGTACGTGACCGCCGATTATCAAAAAGACGCGCAAGGGCGGCCGTTTGGCGGGCTGATCGTGACTCGCGATCTGGGGCGGACGTGGTCGCTGGGGCTGAATAACCTGCTCACGGAGCGTTCACAGCCTGACGCTTGGCCCCAGGTGACGGCCGTGGCGGCAGATGATTCGGGTGTTGCCTATGTCTCGCTGTCGCGTCTGAGCACCGCCGGGGATGCGCGCTCTTTGTTTCTGGGTGTCGGCAAATCGACTGACTCCGGCCAGACGTGGCGGCTTGTCTGGAAGGAGAACAACCAGAAGCTGGCGGCTAATGTAGAAGACCCGTGGATCACGGAGCGGTTTGGCGCGGAGTGGGGCGAGAATCCGTTGAGCATGACGATTGCTCCAGGCGGGAGCGGCGTCGTGTTGGGCACCGATTACGGCCGGCTGATGCGGTCAGTGGACGGCGGCAAGAGCTGGAAGGGTGTCTACAGCAAGCGTCTGGAGGATGGCTCGCACACCAGCACCGGCCTGGACGTGACAGCTTGTTCCGGAGTGCACTTCGATCCGTTCGACAAACAGAGGATCTTCCTCTCCTGCTTCGACATCGGCCTGCTGATGAGCGAGAACAGCGGGGGGAGCTGGCGCAGCACGACGAAGAACGGCGTACCGCAGGAGTGGTGGAACACCGCCTACTGGATGGAGTTCGATCCCTCAGTGAAAGGGCGGATGTGGGCGGCGGTGAGTCGGAATCACGAACTGCCGCAATATAGCGTCTTCAGCCGCGGAACCGGCGGGTTGAAGGGCGGAGTGGTGACGAGCGACGACGGCGGATGGAGCTGGCGGGCCAGCAGCGTGGGCCTTCCTCAGATGGCGGTAACACATCTGCTGGTGGACCCGAAAAGCCGGCCCGGACAGCGGACGGTCTACGTGACCGGATTTGGGCGCGGCGTCTACCGGTCCACCGATAACGGAGAGTCCTGGACCTCGGTCAATCAGGGACTTCCGCCGGGCGAGAACCGGGCCTGGCGTCTGGCAATGGACAAGGACGGCACGCTCTATGTCGTGCTTTATCGCAGATCCATTGACGACAAATTCGGCGGCGATGACGACGGCATGGTGTTCCGATCCAAGGACCAGGGTGGGAGTTGGCAGAGGATTGCGCTGCCGGCGGGATTCAACGGACCGACGGGCATCGCCATCGACCCAAGGACACCAAACCGGCTGTATCTGTCTGCTTGGGGGCGGGCGAAGCCCTACGATCTCCGGAAGAACGACGGGGGCGTGTGGAGTTCCTCCGACGGCGGCCTGACTTGGCGGAACGTATTGAGCAAGTGCCAGCATGTCTATAGCGTGACGGTGGACGACACCCGACCGGATGTTGTGTACGCGGCGGGCTATGAATCGTCCATCTGGCGATCAGACGACGGCGGAGGTAATTGGGCGAGAATCCGCGGTTTCAATTTCCAGGCGGCCAACCGGGTGATTCCGGACCCGCACAGCCCTGGCATGATCTACGTCACGACGTCGGGCAGCAGTGTTTGGCATGGCCCGTCGGCGGGAGATCCGGCTGCGGCGGAAGACCTGACAGGGCCGCCGGTGCTCCGGTATTCCGGATGACAGCATCCACCTGGCAGGCTGTTCAACTATCATAGAAAAGCGGCGTTTCCCCCCTCCATGGGCTTCATCATCACAACTGCAGTTATTGTTCTGCTCTACCTTTCGCCCGCGGCCACAATTCCGTGGCTGGCGCAGTATGGCTTCATGCCGGCGTTAATTGTATTGGGGTGTTTGGTCACCGTGGTGGGCTTCCTGGGAAGCCGCCTGTCGTTCACCGAGCCACAGATCATCCTGCTGCTGTTTTTTTGCGGGTGGACCACGATCAGCCCGGCGCTGCATGGCTGGGTGGGCGGCTTGGCGCCGACGTTCATGAAGATGATTTTCCCGGCCGTGGCGTTTCTGATGGTGCTGGCGAATGTGACCACTCTGCCGCGATTCCGCCTGTTCAGCGGCGCGATGGTAGCGGTGTCAGTCTACCTGGCCATTCGCGCGGTGATGGCCTTCCACTACGGCATCGACCGCGAAACCTACACAATGGAGCAGTTCACGGAACAGAGCGAGGGCATGGAAGAACGCGAGGTCTTCTATCGCGCCTGCGGCCCCGGTTTTCTGGCCGATCCCAATGACTTCGCTCAGCACCTGACGCTGTCCATCGCGCTGTTGGGCGCCATCTGGAGGCCCCGTTCTCCGTTCCGGAATCTGCTTCTGATATTTGTCCCGCTGGTGATCATGTCCTATGGCATCTACATCACAGCTTCGCGCGGCGCTCTGCTGGGTATCTTTCTGTTGCTGGCGTTTGCGCTGAAAGACCGCCTGGGGATAGGCGGCCCCGTCTTGGGCGGCGCTATCGTGGTGGGACTGGTGACCTTTTTGGGATTTGGAGGCGGGCGGGCCATCTCGGTCTCATCCGGCAGCGGCGGCGGGCGCATGGATATCTGGTCTGACGCGCTATTCGCCTTTATGTCCTTCCCGTTCCGCGGCGTCGGTTTCGGTTCCATCCGCGATTACACCTACCTGACCGCTCACAACACGCTGTTGCTGTGCTTTACGGAGTTGGGCCTGATCGGCTACTTTTTCTTCGTGGGATTATTTGTGCTGACGCTTTGGCAGCTGCAGAGCGTGTTGAGACTGGTGCCGGCCGGCGTGCCCGCCAATACGGACACCTTGCGCGCAGTCAAGACGATCCGCAATTCGATCATCCTGTTTCTGGCTACCGGCCTGTTTCTATCCCGTACCTACGTGATCACGCCGTATGTGCTGCTGGGCCTCGGACTGGCCGTGTTCCTGATGGAAAGGGGCAAAGAAGGCTCGCCGGTGGCTGCGATCAAAGTGCCATGGGTGAAATACACCCTGATCAGCATGGCATCCAGTATCGTCCTGATCTATCTGGCTGTGCGCCTGCATTGGCTATGATGACACCCAACCTCTCCGGACAGTGGGCCGCGAAACTGCCTAGTCGGATTCCCTCGCTCGATGGGCTGCGCGCCATCAGTATCCTACTGGTGATTCTGGGCCACTCCGTCTCGAAACTCAGCCATCCGAAGGCCTATCAACTGCTGGGCCACTTCGGCAACCTAGGCGTGAAGGCCTTCTTCCTGATTTCCGGATTTCTGATCACCACGCTGCTGCTGAAGGAGTGGGACAAGTCCGGCGGCGTCTCTCTGAAGAACTTCTACATCCGGCGGTCGCTGCGAATCTTCCCCGCGTTCTTGGTGTACGTGGGGGTGGTGGTTGTGTTGGAAGCGCGAGGTATGATCACACTGGAACCCGGCGACGTCCTCCACGCGCTCACCTACACGATGAACTATCACATGACCCGGGGCTGGGTTTTGAACCATCTGTGGTCGCTCTCGGTGGAGGAGCAGTTCTATCTGCTTTGGCCGGCCGTGCTGCTGCTGGCCGCGCCGGTGCGCGCGTGGAAATTCGTCCTGGCTGCGGTGGCCGTGGCGCCGCTGATTCGCGCCGTGATGTGGTTTGGCTTCGGCGCCGGTCCCACCGCGGTCAGCCGTCATTTCGAGGCCGTCTGCGATGCCCTGGCCTGCGGCTGCGCGCTGGCGTTCTTTTATAACCGGCTAGGCGAACTGACGTGGTACACGCGGCTCATTCACGCCCGCTGGTATCTGCTGATTCCGCCCGCGCTGATGCTGATCGCCGCGCTGGGCCACAAGATCCATCCGTGGATCTACTACGTACCGGGCCAGACACTGGCCAATTTCGGAATTCTCCTGCTGCTCGACCGCTGCATCCGCTATCCGGAGGATTGGTTTGGCGATCTGCTCAACTGGTCGATTTTCCGGTGGGTGGGCGTCATCAGCTACTCGTTGTATCTGTGGCAGGAGTTGTTCCTGGACTACGAACCCGAGCACCTGGGCCTGACCTTGCCTTGGAACATGGTGCTCACCTTCGCGGTGAGCGCGGCCAGCTACTACCTGGTAGAGAAGCAATTCTTAAAGCTGAAGGAACGCGCCACCGGCCAGGCCAAGCGCCAGCCCGCAACATGAGGTAACGCGCCGCTCAGCGGGCCAACAGGCGGCGAAACAGCGCCTCGTACTCCAATTGAGTCTTCTCTATGCCGAATCGCTCGCAGGCGATCCGGCGCGCTGCCTCGCCCATGGCAGAGAGGTCCGGGCTGGCGGCGGCTTGCCTCATCGCGGCAGCCAGACTGCCGGCGTCACCCGGTTCGGCATAAAAAGCGACGCTGCCTTCGGGCGCCATCTCCGGAACGCCGCCGATGCGCGTGCTGACAATGGGCAGGCTGGCGGCCATGGCTTCCTGGACGACAATCGGCATGCCCTCGCTGATGGACGAGAGCACGAAGACGTCGAGATCCTTCAAAAACGAAGGAGGATCGGAGGTGATGCCGGGCAGATGGACGCTTTGCCTCAGTTGGAGTTGCTCCACCAGGGCGGCATTCGCCGCAGCCAGCGTTCCGTCTCCGGCGATGTGCAGTTCCGCCTGCGGGTAGTGCTGCAGAACCTGGGCAAAGGCACGGATGAGAACATCGTGCGCCTTGGCGGGCACCATGCGGCCCACGGTGCCAAAGCGCAGCCTGGGCCGAAAAGCGCCGGGCGTGGCGGGTTGCGCGAGGAAGCGCGCCAGGGGAACGCCGTTGTAGATCACCTGGCAGATATCCTGCGGAACGCCACGATGACGGACGAAGAACTCGCGGCCGTCCTCGCTGACCGTCACGACGCGGTCAGTCCACGGCATGGTGGCCCGGAAATAGTAGTCCTGGCGCCGGGCCGAGTGCAGCACTCCGAGACCGTGCCGCGTGTTGACGGTAACGCGCACGCCAGCACGCCACGCCGCCAGCAGGCCGTAGTGATGGATGACCGAGTTGTGGGTATGGACCACATCGGCGCGCAGCCGACGCAGTTCCGCCGCCATAGCGCGGATGTTGGACCAGGTGAAGCCCTTCTTCTTGTGAAACGCGATCACTGGCACTCCGGCTGCTTCCGCCTGGGCGGCCAGCGCGCCGGGATGGAAGACGCAAAAGATGGCGGGTAGATGGCCGGCCTGTTTCTGAGCGCTTGCCAGATCGACTGCCAGCCGCTCCAACCCGCCGACATCGAGCGTCTCGACCACCTGGACGATCCGCAGCGGCTCGCCGTTCATGCCGCGCCCCGCGTGATGCCGGTGAGGCGGGCCAGCAGCGCCACCGTGTTGGGCCGGGCATAGGCCTCGATGGCGGCGGCGTTAGGCGCGAAACCGGAGTTGACTTTGCCGGCGCGCCAATGCGTCCAGGCCTCCAGAATCATGGCCCGCAACGCCTCCGGATCCTCGGCGGAAGCCACTCTGCCGCCGCCGGTCTCGGCGATCACGCGGGCCACCTCGCCATCCGGCGGCGTGACGGCCAGCACCGGTTTCCCGGTGGCCAGATACTCGAACAGCTTGCCGGAATGGACGGTCTTCTCACCGATCAACAGCAGCAGATAATCGGTCTCCTCCAACAGCGCGAAGCCCTGGTGCTGGGGCAGGAACCCGTAGAGGCGCACCTCGGCGCGGCGGTTTCTCAGCATCGGTTCGGCCTCGCGGGCGACGCGGCCGATGAAGCGCGTCTCCACCTGCCCGCGCACCTCTTCCTGGAGGCTATCGACGGCATCCAGCCAAGCTTGGGGCGAATAGACCGGATTGGTGTAGACGCTGCCCATGTAGGTGACCACCATGCGGCCTGTGCCGTGCGGCCGCGGCCGAAAGTGGCGGAACATCTCGGGATCGTAGCCATTCGGCACGGTGAGAAACTTCGCGGGCGGCAGTTCGGGATAGCGGTTGATAAGGGCTCGGGTCCATTCCGGTGTCACAGTCACGACGTAGTCGGAGGACTCGACGGCGAGCCGCTCTTCGCTGAGGGCCAATTGGCGGCGGAAAGCGTCGTCGGCGGAGTTGTCCAATTGGGCGAGGTAGTAGCCGACCCATTGATCGCGGAAGTCACTGATCAAAGTGAGATGGGGGAATTGGCGCTTGAGATCGACGCCGATGCGCAGGGCGGAAAACGGGGGCACTGTCACCAGAATGGTATCGATGCCGTGGCGGCGCACCAACTGGGCTGCCTTGCGCAGGGCGAACGGCCGCCAGACCACCTGGGGGTCCGGCGAGAACAGGCGCTTGACGGCGGAGACGGCGCGGTGCTTCCAGCCGCTGGGCGGTGCGGGTGGAGCCACATCAGCACAATGTGCCATTGCTGGGCCTACAGCGCCGCTCGGAGCAATTTTGTTACTCGTCTCATGGGTATCTGATATCTCAGTCGTCACCGTGGCGGCGGCGCATTCAGTGGCCCGCGTTTGAGTCTTAGTTCCTGCGCTGCCCGGGGCGGGCTTTGCCAGCCGCTTCCAGATCCAATCGCGCCACCCATAGGGCACCTCCGGCGTGAAGGCGCCGTGGACGGGCGTTCCGGGCGGGATCATCTTCACCAGCGCCTCATCACGTACGGGCGGCGCGGCGTTGCTGGCGGTCAGGACATGGAGCCGGCAGCCGCAGGCGGGCAGATAACGGGCGTAGGCCAGGGCGCGCTGCACCCCGACCCCGCCCGAGGGCGGAAATAGGTAACTAATCAGCAGGACCGTGCGAGTGTCCGAGGCGGACATTGCTAAAGCCGGAAGATCTTCGGATCGGAGAATTTCTTCAGCGCATTGCGCGTATCGACAATCAGGCGGGCGTGCTCCACCACCGAGGCGTAATCCACTTGCTTGTGATCGGTGATGATGACGACGCAATCGGAGGAGGCGACGGCGGCATCGATAGGCAAGCTCTGGTGCTTGACGCCCTCGACGTCGATCGAGGGGATATAGGGATCGGAGTAGGTAACCACGGCGCCGCGCCGCGTCAGCAGGTGCATGATATCGAGCGCCGGGGATTCGCGCACATCGTCGATGTCGCGCTTGTAGGCGACGCCGAGGATATGGACATTGGAGCCCTTCAGCGGCTTGCACTGCTCATTGAGCGCGTTCTGCACCTTGTCGACGACGAAGTGCGGCATGGAGCCGTTGATATAGCCGGCGAGCTCAATAAAGCGCGCTTCGATGCCGGCCTGCTTGGTCTTCCAGGAAAGATAGAACGGATCGATAGGGATGCAGTGGCCGCCGAGGCCGGGGCCGGGATAGAAAGGCATGAAACCGAAGGGCTTGGTGGCGGCGGCGTCGATGACCTCCCAGACATTGATGTTGATGCGTTCGCACATCATGGCGAGCTCGTTCACCATGCCGATGTTGATCATGCGGAATGTGTTTTCCAACAGCTTCACCATTTCGGCGACGCGTGTGGAGCTGACCGGCACCACGGTTTCGAGCGCCTGCTGATAGAGGGTGGCGCCGGCCTTAGTGCAGGCGGCGGTGATGCCGCCGACTACTTTGGGGATGTTGTGGGTTTGGAAGTTGGGATTGCCGGGGTCGACGCGCTCGGGTGAGAAGCAGAGGAAGATATCCTCGCCAACCTTCAACCCCTTGGCCTCGATCATGGGCTGAATCAACTCGTCGGTGGTGCCGGGATAGGTGGTGGATTCCAGGATAATCAGCAAGCCGGGCCGGGCGTGTTCGGCGATGGACTGGGACGCAGAGACCACGAAACTCATGTCCGGGTCCTTGGTCTTGCGCAGCGGCGTGGGGACCGCGATGTTGATGGTGTCCATGCCGCTGACAGCGGCGAAATCGGTGGTCGCCTTCAGGCGGCCCGCCTTGACGAGCGCGGCGACCTCTTCGGTTGGCACGTCCTGGATATAGCTGATGCCTTGGTTGATTTGGTTGACCTTGTTCTCGGAGACATCGATACCGGTGACGGTAAACCCCACCTTGGCGAACTCGACGGCGAGTGGCAGGCCGACATAGCCCAGGCCCACCACGCCAACGTGGGCGGTCTTGTTGCCGATCTTCTCAATCAGCGAGTCGAAATGCTTAGTGCTCATAGTGGTTGTGAAATGAAGACGCGAATCCAGGATTTTAGGATAGCGTGGATGGCGGCCCGGGTTCTGATTCGCTTTCGCTTGCCGCCGGGGAACCGCCTCAGCCACAATGGAGAAACCCGCCGGGTGACACCGGCCGCCGCGCTGGAGCAGGATGTCCCCCCCCACAGCCTCAAATACTAAACTCATCGCCCGCAACTCTTTCTGGTACGGCATCGAAGTGGTGTTGGAAGTTTTCGTGGCGCTGGCCACTTCCATTCCCCTGGCGCGCGTCATCGGACCGGAGCGGCTGGGCTACTACGGACTGATGGTGTGGGTCGCCAATATGAGCAGCCTGTTGGGCTCCATGGGGGCGCCGGCGGCTACGCGCAAGTACATGGCCGAGCGGTTGGGCAAGGGCCGGCCCGGTGAGGCGCGGGCGGTTTTCCAATACACGTTCCGGGCACAGGTGATTTCGGCGCTGGGCTTCACGGTCGCGGCGATGCTGGCGGCCTGGAAGTTCTCCGACCGGGGCTATGAGACTATCGGGCTGCTGGTAGCGGCCAGCCTGCTGCCCTCAATGGTACTGATGATTCCCGCGCAGGCTAATCAGGCGGCCGAGAACATGCGCGCCAACGTACCGGCCACACTGATCAGCCAGACGTTGTACACCATTGCCGTGTGGGTCAGCTTGTGGCGGGGCTGGGATCTACTGGGCGTCAGCGCCGGGGTGCTGATCTACAAGTGGGTGGAGCTGTTCATGCGCCTGATTCCGGCGCGGCGCTGGCTGGCCGCGTTTCCGCAGGAGCCGCTGCCGGCGGAGCTCCGCGAACGGCTGCACTCGTTCTCCATCCGCAGCCTGGCAATCATGCTGCTGAACGTGCTGGTCTGGAGCCGGTCGGATCTGTTGCTGCTGCGGGCGCTCAGCCCGGATATGCGCCAGCTCACCTTCTTTTCACTGGCGCAGAATCTCAGTGAAAAGGCGATTCTGGTGCCGCGCATTTTCAGCGTGGCGGCCGGGGCCAGCCTGATGGCCCAGTTCGGGCGCGATCCCGAGAAGCTATCCGGCCTGCTGCGCCTGGCGTTACGCTACCTGCTGCTGGCCGGGATGCCGTTGCTGTGGGGCATGTCGGCGGTGAGCGTGGCTCTGGTGCCGGCGCTGTACGGCAGCCGCTACATGGAAGCCATCCCGGTGCTGGCCCTGGCCACAATGGCCGCCGTGCCGGCCTCGATCTTCATGCTGGCGCAGAACTATCTGGAAGCGCGGGAGCAGCAGCGCTCCATCATTACTTGGACGTGCGCCGCCGGCGTGGTGAAGCTCGCGATGGACTGGCTGTTGATTCCGCACTGGGGCGCGCTGGGCGCGGCCGTCGGCAACAGCAGCGGACAACTGGCGGCCGCCCTTGGCATCTGGGGCTTCATTCTGAGCCAGGGCCGGTTGCGGCTCGATTGGCCCTACATGGCCCGCATCGCCGTCGCGACGGCGATGCTGTATGTGGCGGCCCACACCGTTGCCCAGTCATTCGCCCCATGGCCCGGCCTGCTGCTGGGGGTGGCGGCGGGCACGGTGACATTCCTGGTGGCGCTGCGGCTGTTGAAGGTGCTGGACGCCGAGGACGGCAGGAGGTTGCTGACGGCGCTGGAGAAGGCTCCCGCTGCGTTGCGGCCTCAGATCCGGCGAGTGGTGGGCTGGTTGGCCCCGGCGGCGGCGTGAGGGCGGCGGCTTCGGCCGCGCGGACGATCCCACCAAATCCGGGCCACCACCCGTCCCGGCTATACTGGTGAGGATCCTCAGTCTGGAGGATTGCCCCACGCGCATGGAATCCACCCCACTTCAGTTTCACGATTTTTCGGGTGACTACGCCGCTCTCAGCCAGTTGATGACCGCCTCGTGGAACCAGAATCAGGGACAGGGTCTGGACTATAGCCCTGAGTTTCTCCGCTCGTATCTGCAATACCCCGGCATGACACCCGCCCTCGCGCCGGTAATTCTGGACAATGGCCGCCCCATCGCCTTTGTCTGCGCCTTTCCGCGGACGCTCCGCATCGCCGGACAGACCAGGCGCTTTGCATTGCTGACGCTGTTCACTGTCTCGCCCGCCTGCAAGGGGCGCGGCCTGGGCGTCAAAATCTGGGTTGAGTGCCTGCGCCGCGCGCGCGAGGCCGGCTTTGAGGGCACACTGCACTATTGCGTGGATGGCAACGTTTCCAACCATGTGATCACCACCGCGGCGCGCCAGGCCGGCTACACCACTCAACCGGTTTTAAGCGTCCCCTATCTGATGGCTTATATCGGCAATCAGCCGGGCGATCCGCTGCCTGAAGTGGACGCCGCGCAGGCTGCCGCCGCACTGGTGGACCACGCCGAGCGCCTGTCCTCACGCCTCCCCATTGCTCGCCTGTGGAGCCCCCAGGAGGCCCTCTGGCAGTGCCGCGACCGCTTCGGCGCCCTGGCTTACTTTGATCCCGCCAGCGGCGCACTGCTCAGCGGTTACGTCGTATCCTCCACCGACGAGGCCCGCACCCCGTGCCTGTTTCTCGACGAGGTGCATTGGGCTGGACTCGCATCCGAACAACGCGGCCCATTTCTGAAGACGTTTTTGCGCAGCGCCTCACAGCGCGCCCGCCTGGCGACCGTGCCGCTTCTCGGCTATGTGGACCCGGCCGATCTGAAGGCCGCCGGCTTCCGGCGCTCGCCCCGTCTCCTGCACACCTACCTCACGCTGTGGACGTCGGAGGCCGCGCCGGTGGATTCGCTCTACGCCGATGTGCTCTGAAATTGAGGAGAACGACGATATGGAAGTCATGGAACAAGTCCGCCAGTTGATCTGCGGCATCACCGGGCTGGCAGCCGATTTCGGCCCGGCCGCCAATCTCTACCAGGATCTGGGCGTGCCCTCTGTACACGCCATGCAGTTGTTGACCGAACTGGAAGAGAAATTTGAGATCGCCCTGCCCGATGACGAGTTCATCGAGGCAGTGACCTTGGAGAGTCTCACGGCGCTGGTAGCAAAGGTCAAGGGAGCCTGATTTCGCTCATGACATCTCGCCAGGATCTTGGACAGGGTTTTTCCGCCGTCGCCGCCAGCCAACCGGAACGGGCCGCTCTGGTGGCCCACGGGGCAACCATCACCTACGGCCAGATGGACGACACGGCCCGGCGCTGGGCCAGAGTCATCACAGACCGGCTCGGGAGGCCGGCACAGCGAGTCGGCCTCTTCGGCTCCCGAAGCGCCGTTTCCTACACCGGCACCATCGCTTCCCTATACAGCGGCGCGGCGTTTGTCCCACTCAATCCCAGATTTCCGGCTGATCGAACGCGGCGCATGATCGCCTTGGCAGGCCTGGACGCGATCCTTTGCGACAAGTTGGGCACGCAGCAACTGGGCGCGGTCCTGGAGGGCCTGACCGAAACACCGCTGATCCTGCGTCCGGAGGAGGACGACGAAGCCTGGCTGGCCACGGCGCCCCGCCTGGAGGAGTTGCCGCCGCTGCGGCCCGCCAGTGTCGCCTACCTGCTCTTTACCTCCGGCAGCACCGGCTTGCCCAAGGGCGTCCCTATCACCCACGCCAACGTCTGCGCCTATCTCGACTGGGCATCGGATCGTTACGGTATCGTGCCGGAAGACCGGTTCTCCCAGACCTTCGACCAGACCTTCGACCTCTCCGTGCATGACCAGTTTCTCTGTTGGGAGAATGGCGCCTCGCTCTTTGCCATGTCGCCGGTGGAGCTGCTGGCGCCGGCCCGCTACATTCAACGCAACGAGCTGACGGTCTGGTTCTCCGTGCCCAGCGTCGTGGCCCAGATGCGCAAGCGCAAGACCCTGCTGCCCGGCGCGCTGCCCACGCTCAGGTGGAGCCTGTTTTGCGGCGAGCCGCTGCCGCGGGCCAGCGCCGAGGCTTGGCAGGAGGCGGCGCCCGACTCCATCGTCGAGAATCTGTACGGGCCCACGGAGCTGACCATCGCCTGCTGCGTGCATCGCTGGGACCCCGTTTCGTCACCGGCGCTGTGCGTCAACGATATGGTGTCCATCGGCGCGCCATTCCCCGGCCTGACCGCCGTACTGCTCGACGACCAATTGAACGCCGTTCCGCCCGGCAGTGACGGCGAACTCTGTCTGTGCGGCGCGCAGACCTCGCCCGGCTATTGGAACGACGAAGCCAAGACGGCCGAGCGCTTCGTCCGTCTGGATCACGGCCCGATTCCCGGCGAGCGCTACTACCGCACCGGCGACCGCGCCATTCAATTGGAGAACGGCGAGTACGCGTGTCTTGGCCGGACGGACCATCAGGTGAAGGTGCTCGGCTTCCGGGTGGAGTTGGGCGAAATCGAGGCAGCTCTGCAAAAAGATGCCCGCGTCGTGCAGGCTGTTGCCATGGGCTGGCCCATCTCCGAAGGCACCGCCCAGGGCATTGTCGCCTTTGTCTCAGGAGCCGGTCTGGACTTGGCCGCTTTGAAACAGACATGCCGCGGCTCTCTGGCCGATTACATGGTGCCATCAGCCATCCACTTCGTCGAAGAGATGCCTCTGAACGCGAACGGCAAGGTGGATCGCGGCGTGCTGGCGCAACGGCTGGCGGAGAGGGCGGGCTGAGGCGTGGCGGGCGGATTATCGGGCTTTATTCTGAAGGTGAGGAAGGCGGAAACGCCTTTCTTCGCCCGCCTGAAACGGCTGGTGCTGGCTGCCTCTGTCTTTGAGATGCCCGTGCCGGGCTTCACCCGCCCACTCTGGAGCGCGCTGTACCACGGGCGGATGCTGGCCCCCGAACTTTGGCGGCGGCTGTTGTCGGTGGCCTACCGCAGTCCGATGTTCAAAAGCCAGTGTGCCCAGGTGGGCAGCCGCCTCTATCTGGAGCAGATCCCCCGAATCTCCGGCCGTGTGAAGTTGGTTCTCGGCGATGACGTCAATATTTCGGGCCATTTCAGCGTCCGCGCCGGCCGGTCTTTCGACGACCCGGAGATCATTCTCGGCGACAAGGTCTTTATCGGCCACCAGGTGGTGATGCAGGTGGCGCGGCGGATTGAGATGGAAGAGGGCGCGGCGCTGGCCGGCGGCTGCTATGTCACCGACAACGACGCCCACCCGCTGGACGCCGCCGCCCGGCTGCGCGGCGAGGCCGTCGCGCAGGATGACGTGCAGCCGGTGAAGATCTGCCGCCACGCCTGGGTGGGCCGGGGCAGCTCCATTATGAAGGGCGTCACCATCGGCGAGTTTGCCATTATCGGTGTCGGCAGCGTGGTGGTCTCCAACGTCCCGCCTTACAGCGTAGCCATGGGGAACCCGGCGCGAGTCGTCAAGAAGATGGCGCCACCGACCCGGGATGATCATTCTGGATAGATAGCTACAGCACGCACAGGAGTGTTGAGACACGGCCTTGGCGGTGCTCAGGCCCCGAACGCGCCGTAGTTTTCACCTGCTTCGGTGCGACTGCCAAAGGGCCCTGTCATTGCCTTGAAAGAACAAAAGACCCTGATGTCCCTTCCCAATACAAGACCCCACTTGCGTCCACCGCGATTTGATTGACAATCACCACTCCGTCCTTGGAGATCTGCCAATTGCCGGCGGCCAATCCGCTCACCATATATTGAGCGCTCCCATCATGTGTGGTCAAGAATCTACTAAGACTGCTCAATGTGTCTTCTGCCGGGAAGACAGCCACCTTCGAGTTATCACCATCTATGACCTGTGCGCCGATGAAGTTGGGATCCACTTGTGGGAGTAGTGTTATCGGATTCTCGGTCTCAGCATTGCCGTCCACAACGCGGTGTGCCACCAGAACGTTGGTCTTCAAGTTGTTCGGATCACAGCTAACCCCATCCGCCGATGCACAAATAGACACCCTGAAGGTTTGGCCAGCGCCGCCCAATGGGCCCTTGGCCGGATCAACCGCTCCAATATAGGAACCGTCGAGATTGTCCGTATAGACTCGCAGAGAGTTTGCGCCTCCAGGCTTCAACACTTTCGTGAGAATCCGGGACGAAGGCGAGTCGGACACGATTGTATCCGAGCCCGCCGTAAAAGCAGTGTTTCCCTCGGTTGGATTATCCGGCCACGGCGTCGTGCCGTTCTCAAAGACCCCCGACTGTCCGTTATTGGGGTAGTGCAGGAACGTGACCTTGTTTTGCGGCGCCGATGTTCTCACTGCATCCGCGACAATCACGTATTCGCTCTTCCCTGGCTTCTTGAAGTGAGCGTAATGACGATGCGCGAACGTGATCTGCGCCGATGGTTGATACGCTCCAGCGTAATCCACCATCGCATAGGTGGCGGCATTGCCCGGATCGTTCCAGAACCTTGGGGTCTTGACGTACTGGATCTGCGATTTGAAGTTCGCCCGCTGTAGCAGCGAAGGAGAGGTTGTGCCGTATGGCCCGATCCGCATATAGTTGCTCTGCTCGTTTGGCGCTGAATAGGCGGAAAAAGTAGGCTGAATGCCCTTACCGTAATCTTCGGCTAACAGGTAATACCGCTTGAAAACCTTGTAGCTGGCTGGATTGCCCGCATAAGAGACTGGCCAGAGATTGGAGAATTTAAGATTACTTAAAGCGTGGATCTCGAAGATGCTGGAATCGGCCAGCCAGCCCGTGCGCGATAGCACCAGCCCTGTGCCTTCACCCAATGTCCCGGTATCCGAGATGGTCAGATTACGAGCCAGTGGGAGGATCGCGTTCGGATCTGCCGCCATCGCCGTTGGATCGGTGTAGAGGTAGTTGTCTGGGTAGCCGAGCATGTTGCTGTACGAGAACTGAGCCGCGCCAGGACCGTAGTTCCCCGCCCAGTTCTGGAGAATGTAGCGCCACGACTTTGATTCATCAGCGTCGGGCTGCAGGTACGCGGAGCTTAGCCCTCCCTTCCAGTGGTCGGGGGTCATGGTCACGGGAGCCGCCGCACCCCATCGCGTGCCCGCATTGGCAGCACGATTGTAGCCATACACCCAGAGCGAGAGCGGAGTCTTTAGCCATGTCCCACCCGTGAAGTCCATGCTCGGTTCAGCGAAGCTGTTGCGGAGTTGTATGGCGAAGTCAGCCGTGAAGGGCTGAACGCGAGTTGCGTGATACTTCGCCGTGATCTGCATTGCTCCCGTGGACCATTGGCGCTGGAGTGGATGCCAGTAGTCCTTCCACCAGAAGACCATCCGTTGCAGCATTGCCTGTGCGCGTGGGTCGTCATCGGCGAGTGCGAGCGAAATGGCGAGGAAACCGAGTCCCTTGGTGATGTGTTGGTTGTAGAGTTCAGATCGTGTGGACTCGTCCCGGCTGTAGACAGAAGATCCACCAAATGCGCCTGGAACCCCATTAACATATTGAGTGCCATGTGTCTTGCCACTCGACAGGGGTGAGAAGCCAGAGTGGTTGATGAAATTCACCAGCCCGCAATTTCCCGTCGTGAAAGCCTTACCGATCCAGAACTTGCCAGTTGTCACCGTCTCCGCGAGATATCCACCCGTGGGATAGTTCTGGATGGTCAGTGAAGTGTCCGACGCCACGGACGCAACAATGGCCGTCATGCCGCTGCAATACCCGCTGTCACAGCCGTTTGTCCACAGAATCGAATCCCCCGCCGCGATGCGCTGTGTCGTGTCAGGGTTGGTCAGCCAGAGCGTACCCGTTCCCGTGAGTGTCGTCCCGTAGAGTGTATAGGCGATTGTTCCGGTTCCCGCATAGAACCGTTGCGTGCAGGACGTGTCCACGTCGTTGAGTATCTTGTTGGCGAACGCTGTACGCTCCCCGATGGACATGGAGCCGCGCACAATGGAGTACGCTTGCGCGATATTCCACAGGTACTTCGAGGCGTAGTCGAGCGTGATGGAATCGCCGCAGCCGGAGATGGATTCCAGGCACCCAAATCCCTTTGTCCATTTGTCGATGTTGTTGAGCGCCCCGATCACCCAGTCCCGATAGGAAGCGGTCCCCGTGCTTTGATACATCAACGCGGCCCCGCCGAGGTAGCCAAAGTCGCCGTTCTGCATCTGTGAGATCAACGCCTGATCAGTAGCGGAACTCGACCTCGGCATGACGTATGTGTCCACACTCGTCTTCATTGCTGCGTAGGCCGGATTGCTCGAAACCGCCTTGCAAGCTGCCCCGCTAGTGCAGAGCGTCGCAGTCAGCACACCATCCGGGCCGTCCAGCCACACGCGCGGGTGATCTTTCAACGTCACCAGCGAACCCGCCGCCGCTTCCGGGTAGCTGGTGCCCTGTCCACCCGTGTACCGCAGGAATTCGCCGTTACCCGCCACTGGAGCACCAGCCAAGTCATACAGTTCCGTCGTCGTCTCGGTCACGTTGGTCGCCACTCGAGTGCCATTCGCGGCCGTGTTGCCTTCCACCCCAGCCAGAACAATGATTGTGCCATTCGTCCAGCCGTGCGCAACTAGCGCGGGCGTGGCCGCAGCGAGCGATGTATTGTCGCAGCCCGCTGTTGAAATAACGATTGGCGTTGCATTCGTTGCCGACGCCACACACCGTGTCTGGCCCGTTGGCATGTAAAGAGCGCTCTGCGGCGAGCTCAGGGCAGTCGATGCTGGGGGCATTAGTAGCACCGATTGGCTCGCCGACTTGGTTCCATCCGCCACACTCGTCGCCGTCACGGTCAAGGCCTGTTGAGCGACAACACTTGCTGGTGCGGTGTAGAGTCCCGTCGCAGAGATACTCCCCACCGCCGGATTGATTGACCACGTTACGGCTATGTTTGTGCTATTGCTCACCGTCGCAATGAACTGTTGCGTTTGGCCGGCCAGCAGCGTCACCGTCACCGGGGCCAAAGTAATCGATACTGGGGGACTTAGTGTCACCGATCGGCTCGCTGACTTGGTTTCATCTGCGATGCTCGTCGCGGTCACCGTCACCGTCTGCTGAAAGACGATACTTGCTGGTGCGGTGTAGAGTCCTGTCGCAGAGATGCTCCCCACTGCCGGATTGATTGACCATGCTACGGCTGTGTTTGTGCTGTTGATCACCGTCGCAGTGAATTGCAGCGTCTGGCTCTCTCGCAACGTCGCCGTGTCCGGTCCTAAAGTAATTGACACAGGGATGGTAGATGTCACGCACGGACCGGTCATTGCATTTGTCACCCGCCGTACGACTTTGACGTCGCAGATTCCGGCACCCAAGATATTGGCTGTGCAGGGCTTCACGGAGCCGACACTCATGCTAATTGCCAGAGCAACATCGGATCTGTCGACTACCCCGTCACCATTGAGATCACAGGCATTTGCTACTTGAGTTTGGCTTGAAGCAGCAGGGGCCAACAAGAATACGCTGATAGCTATGACGGCTGCTGTGTTTCTACTCATATTATACTCTTCTAATCGAAATGAACCTTTATAAGCTGGTACGCATTCGTGGTACCAGTAGCGCTGCCTTGTCTCAATCAATAGTTCGGCACTTCCGGCGCTTCACTCCATAGGGCTCTCCCCTTAAAGTGCGGGGACGAAATTCACAGGACACCGACGATCGGTGGTGCCCGCTATGGGCGCGGAGGGGCCCGCGCTGATGGCGGTGATGACATCGCCGACTCGACCTGCTCGATTATGTGTTGAAACCGAGGCGCTGTCGGGTTGCGCCCAGCGTCTTTTCACGGAAGATCTCCTCACATCCAACCTTCTTCTGAGCCTGCAACTGCAACCCACATTTGGCCCAGGCGATGTATTGGGCAGTAGGTAGCCTATTCAATCGCGAGCGTGGCAGTGTTGCTGGAGTGGCGTCGTCCATCGGACGAGATGAGCTCCAGACGAACCGGGACCTCGTCGCCGAGGGGCGCCGCGGCTGGAATTCTCACGTGAATCAGGAAGACTCCTGCGGCGTCCAGGGCCGGGACCACGGATTCAACTTGAGCATCGACGTCACCCACCCTTACTGCGATGACCCCTGCGAAGGAGTCAGTGATTCCGAGCCCTGTGGCGCGAAACGAGACCAAATCGTCGAGTTGTGCGGGCTCGCCTATGCCGTGGTGGTTCCGGACCATCGCGACGCGGTCCGTCCCTGAGACGGTAACGAGCGCCTGTCCGCGGTTCAGATTCTGGGCTCGCAAGAGTTGAGGACTTGCAGCGAGCATCGTTGTCTGTACTGGCACGGTTGTGCCGGACGGTGTCTCCAGCGTAATTCCAAGATCGGTTCCGGGCATCGTGCTGGGGCAGAGGAAATCGACTTGCGTCGGGCTGGCAAACAGCACGGGGACAAGTCCGTCGTTGACCTTCACCCTGGTGCCGCCCAGTCTCAGAGACGATCCGGTCGGATCGGCAAACTCTTCACCGGCTAGGCTGAGCCATCTGCCTTCAAGTGTGGCAACGGCGCCCGGGCTGCATTTGGTCCGAGCGACCTTGGCGAGTGTGGGCTTGCCTGAGTCGACGACAATGCGAACCTGCCCGTCTGAGGAAGCGCCGCTGGAGTTCACTGCTGAAAAGGACAGGATGTAGTCACCCTGCTGACCAGGGACAGGAGACCACTCCAGACGGCCCGAATCCCCCAGCAAAGTCGCACCAGGCGGAAGCTTAGCAGCGGAGATCTGAATGGGGAGGCCCGTCGGGTCCTGAGCCGAAACCTGGAAGCTGATCGGCTGCCCTACCTTGACAATTTGAGTTCCTGGCAGACTGAGTACAGGAGTAAGGGAGGGTAGCACCGTGATCTGATCCTCAATCAGATTACTGTCGTCTCCCACGCTCACGGAGAACGAGGATTCAGGCGCGGCTCTGTCAACGCTCCCGTGGAACGTGAGGAGGCGCTGCTGTGCGCGGGCTTGGACAGCGAATGGCACACGGACGTAGCTACTGCTGGCAACCACAGAAATGTTAGGGACTTCGCCGTTACCGTCCAATCGAAGTTGGCAGGTGAAGAAATCACCGGCCTGGACGGACTTCGGTTCGCAGGACAGAGATCGAACTTCGGCTGTTGAAGATGCAGTTCCTGATTCCGTCGATACAGCGGCACGCTGTACCGTGGACGGCGTGGTCGGTGCTGTACTGATACTGGCAGGTATCGCGGTCTGGGTTGTGGAGGCCACAGTATTGAAGACCACGTCCACCCAGAAATTGTCAGACTTCAACGTACTGATCGGGACCGTTGTGGTGCTGTATCCGTAGACGCCGTTGACGCCGTCGTACCCGTTCTTGAGCGCAGTGAGGGGGCCATTTGTCACGGCAGAAGACTGGAAGTATCTGCTGGTGCTGGAGTAAGACCCGGCCGGGTTTGTGTAGGAGATTATGTACGTGGTGTCGGCTGTGATGGCGACCGGTGTGGCGAAGTTGGCCTGTTGCCAACCCGAAGCAGTCTCATTGTTGAAACTAACGCTGGCGAGAAGCGTTCCACCCTTGGTCCAGAGCCTGCCGATATGGGTTCCGACATTGTTCGCTTCCTTGTAGAAGCGAACACCCAGAACATAGCCTGAAACTTTACTGCGGAACTTCATGCCCAGTTGGATCGGCGTGCTTGTAGGCGAGTCGACTGCAGACACTGAGTTGGAATCCCACACAGAACAGGGACAGGTCTTAGCTTCATCGGTCAGCGAGAGGGAGGCCGTCTGTGAGACGCCATTCAGCGTCGCCGTGATGGTCACTGTCTGTACCGCGCTAATTGTGCCGGCTGTTGCAGTGAATGTTGCCGTGGAGTTCGACACGGGCACAGAAACAGAAGACGGCACGGTCAATGACTTGAACTTACTATTGTCCGCAATTGCAACAGAGAGGTTGGCCGCGGTGGCAGAACTCAGTGTGATCGTGCAGGTTCCGGTGGCTCCGGAAGACAGCGCGCTCGGGCATATGAGCGATGTCAGCGTCACCGGAGGTATCAGGCTGATCGAGGCGGTTTTGCCCCCCCCGTTCAGCGTTGCTGTCACTAGGGTTGCCTGAGCACTGGCAATCGTTCCGGCCGTGGCGCTGAACGTTCCATTAGTGTCACCCGTAGCAACCCTCACGGACGGGGGGACGGTTAGACTTACGTTGTCACCCGAGAGAGAAACCACACTGCCTCCGGAGGGCGCTTTCTGATTCAAAGTGACACTACACGTTGTCGTACCGCCGGATGACACAGAGGCGGGGCTGCAAGTCAGCGCACTGATCTGTACCGGTGCCGCGGTCACAGTGACCGACGCCGTCTTGGAGGTCCCGTTCGCCGTCGCGGTCACAGTGACCGCCGTACTGGTGGAGACTGTTCCGGCGGTTGCCGTGAACGTGCCAGTTTTACCACCGGCGACAACCGTGACGGAAGCCGGCACGGTGAGAGCAGTGCTGTCGTCGGAGAGCGTGACAACGG